>JANOOO010000297.1:0-2315 GCA_031421375.1 Polaromonas sp. | reverse complement strand
TCAACCCGATACAGGCTTGCGCTGGGCACTTTATGCCCGGCATCGCCCAGAATGCGCCATTGGCCTGCTGAATCGGGCCGAGCCCAATGCTGCGCCAGCCAGTCGGCCTTGTCACGGGACAGGCGGGGGTTGGTTTTCATGAGCCGCCGGGCAACGCCGCCAGCATCGGGGTAAGTTTTCAGGTCAAGCTCGCCGCGATGCAATGTTTTCAGCTCGTCCATCCAGCTCGCGTAGCGCGCTGGTGCCTGCGCGGGCTCACTTGCAGCGAGGCCAAAACCCTCCAGGTTGACCAGCGTTCGGATTCGTTCAGGCCGCGCACCGGCATACATCATGGCAACGTTGCCGCCCATGCTGTGGCCGACCAGATCGACCGGCTGTGCGGGTGAAAAATGGTCGAGTAAAAAGTCGAGGTCAGCCAAATAGTCGGGGAACCAGAAGTTGTTTAGCTGGGTGCCTTCGGGCGCGGCGCGCGTCAGGCCAAAACCGCGCCAATCGGGGGCGATGATGTCTCGCCCGGCGGCAAACGAGTCGGGCAGCGCATCGACCATGAACTGCCACGAGGCGGCAACGTCCATCCAGCCGTGGGCCAGAACGAGCGGGGCTGCGCCGGGTACGGGCTGAGTCGCGGGCCAGATGCGGACGTGATACTGGAGCCCGCGTATCGGAACAAACTCGCTGCGGGAAGGGCGTTTTTCTTTGTACATTGGATCAATCATAGGGAGAGTCGATTTGCCGCGTCGTCAATTGAAAACCGCCACCCCGTCTGCGGCACGCGCCAATGCAGTGCCCGACCACTACGCCGCGTTGCACGCCGGCTTTCGCTGGCAGGTCGATACGCACTTCAATATCGCTGAAGTCTGCTGCGGGCGCTGGGCTCGGGCCGAAGCGGCGTCCTCAGTCGCTATAAAAAAAGTAGCTGTCTGCGCCCATCTAGAGGAGGCTGAGAGCACTTTTTATTCGTATTCAGAGCTGCAAACAGCCGCCGATGCGCTCAGCCACCGGCTGCATGCGTTGGGGGTGAAGCGCGGCGAGCGCGTCGCCATCGTGATGCCGCAGCGCTTTGAAACGGCGGTGGCCTACATCGCCGTGTTGCAGATGGGCGCGGTGGCGATGCCGCTGTCGATTCTGTTCGGGCCGGAAGCGCTGGAGTACCGGCTGGCAGACAGCGGGGCCGTGGTGGCGCTTGCTGACGACGGCGTGCTGGCCGCACTCGATGCCTGCCGGGCGGCGTGCCCGGCGCTGCACACGGTGCTGGCGGCCAGTGCGCTGGGCGGCGAGAGCGCAGAGCCTCGCACGTTTACGCCCGTCAACACGCGCGCCGATGAAGCCGCGATATTGATCTACACCAGCGGCACCACAGGCCCGCCCAAGGGCGCGCTGCTGCCGCACCGGGCGCTGCTCGGCAACCTGCCAGGCTTTGTTTGCAGCCAGAACTGGTTCGGGTTCAGCCCTCACCCTCCTTCGACAAGCTCAGGACAGGCCAAGCCTCTCCCACAGGTGGGAGAGGGGGAGGGGAGGGAAGCGGCAGGTGGTTCGGCAGATCGCAGCCTCGCCGAACCCTCTTGCCCCCTCTCCCCCCGGGAGAGCGCGGGGGTGAGGGCAGCCGGAGGTGGTTCAGGCAGCGAGGCCGTGTTTTGGTCTCCTGCAGACTGGGCCTGGACTGGCGGGCTGATGGATGCGCTGCTGCCGACGCTGTATTTCGGCCGGCCCATCGTCGCCTTCAACGGCCGCTTCAGCCCTGAGCTGGCCTTCAGCCTGATGCAAAAAGAAGGCGTGACGCACACCTTTTTGTTCCCGACCGCACTCAAAGCCATGATGAAAGCCTTCCCCAAGCCGCGCGAGAAGTTCAGCCTGAGTTTGCAGGCCATCATGAGCGCAGGCGAGGCGGCCGGCGATGCGGTGTTCGACTACTGCCGCGATGAGCTGGGCGTCGTGGTCAATGAAATGTTCGGCCAGACGGAGATCAATTACATCATCGGGAACTGTGCCCCCACGCTCCCCACTTCGTGTGGTTCGCTGCCCCCCGAGGGGGCCGCTGCGCCTGCGGCCCGGCAAAGCCTCCGCGGCCCCTGCTGGGTTGGGGATCCATCGCGGTCGGAAGCCCAACTCGCATCGCCCGCTTCATCAGTCATCGGATGGCCGGCCAAGCCCGGCAGCATGGGCAAGGGCTACCCTGGCCACCGCGTTGCGGTGATCGACGACGACGGCAACGAATGCGCAGTCGGCGTGCCGGGCGATGTGGCACTCAACCGCTTCGACGTGCATGGCGATGCGGACCCGATCTTCTTTTTGGGTTACTGGAACAACGACGCCGC
>JANOOO010000296.1:0-4772 GCA_031421375.1 Polaromonas sp. | reverse complement strand
CGGCGAGGCAAAGGCCGGGGTTGACTTCCTCCCCGGCAATGGCAACCTTTCAAGATGGAGACTCAATCATGATGAACGCAACCACCAAGCCAAAGAAAAGCAAAAAACCAGTTAAAAAAGCGCCTGCCAAGTAAGCGTCGGTTGATTGAACAAAACCCGCTTCATGCGGGTTTTTTTTCGCCTGCCCATTACACGTTGCCAATCGAAAGGCCGCGATTTGAGCAGCCCCGGGGCTGTCAAAATAGCCCGGTGGCCATCCCTCAATCTTTCATCCAGGAGCTGATCGCCCGCGCCGACGTGGTTGAGATCGTCGGCCGCCATGTGCCGCTCAAAAAAGGCGGGGCCAACTTCATGGGCCTGTGTCCGTTTCACGGCGAAAAATCGCCATCATTTAGCGTCAGCCCGGCCAAGCAGTTTTTTCACTGCTTCGGTTGCGGCAAAAGCGGCAACGCCATCGGCTTTTTGATGGATCACGTCGGCATGACGTTTGTTGAGGCCGTGAAAGACCTGGCCCAGCAGTACGGCCTGCAAGTGCCCGAAGACGACGTGTCGCCACACGAGCGCGCCCGCGCCGCGCAGGTGCGCGAACAGCAAGCGACGCTCACCAGCGTGCTGGAAAAAGCCGGGGCGGCCTACATCAACCACCTGCGCCACTCAGATCGTGCGAAGGACTATTTCAAAGGCCGCGGCCTGTCGGGTGAAGTCGCCAAAACCTTTGGCTTGGGTTACGCGCCCGAAGGCTGGCGCGCACTGGCCAGCGTGTTCCCCGACTACAACGACCCGCTGCTGTCGGAAAGCGGGCTGGTCATTGCCGCTGAAGCCGATGCCGACAACCCGGGCGCAGAAGCCAAACGTTACGACCGTTTTCGCGACCGCGTGATGTTCCCGATTCGCAATGTCAAAGGCGAATGCATCGGCTTTGGCGGGCGAGTGCTGGGCGATGAAAAACCCAAATATTTGAACTCACCCGAAACCCCGGTGTTCAGCAAGGGCCGAGAGCTCTACGGCCTGTTCGAGGCGCGGGCCGCCTTGCGCGAACGCGGCTATGCGCTCGTCACCGAGGGCTACATGGACGTGGTCGCGCTTGCGCAAATGGGCTTTGCCAACGCCGTCGCCACATTGGGCACGGCCTGCACCGCCGAGCATGTACAAAAGCTGTTTCGCTTCACCGATGCGGTGGTTTTCAGCTTTGACGGCGACAGCGCCGGCCGACGCGCCGGCCGCAAGGCGCTCGATGCCGCCCTGCCCTTCGCCACCGACGTGCGCAGCGTCAAGTTTTTGTTTTTGCCGCCCGAACACGACCCCGACAGCTTCATCCGTGAACACGGCGAGGCAGGCTTTGCAGCGGCAGTCGCCAAGGCCATGCCACTGAGCAAATTCATGCTGGAGGCCGCCGCCGACAGCTGCGACATGGAAAGCGCCGAGGGCCGCGCCCACATGGCCAGCAACGCCAGACCGCTGTGGACCTTGCTGCCTGACGGCGCGTTGAAGCGGCAATTGCTGGCCGAGATTGCTGACCGCGTGCTGATTGACAGCCGCGAGCTGCTGCAGCTGTGGCAGCCATCTGGGGCGAGCGGGCAGAGTCGCTATAAAAAAGGTAGCTACTTGCGCCCGTCGGTCGGGGGCTCGGAGCCAAAACAGCTTGAATCTGCGGGCTGGGAAGCTGCACGCGAAGAATCCAGCTGGGAAGCGCCTGATTCGCTGGGTTCCGCGCTGGGGCAGGGTGCAAGCGCGCCTCACAATGCGCCCTGGCAGAAAGCCACCTCACCGCACACGCTGCCGCGCCGGATCGCCGGGCGCATTCAGCCGACCAGCCGCGCCGACCGGGTGCTGCGCGGCCTGCTTCACCAACCCGAGTCCTGGGACGGCTTGTCAGCCGAAGAACACCAGTTGCTGCTCGGCCTGCCCGCTCCGCATGGGCCGCTTTTTGTCTGGCTTGAGGGCCAGCTCCATGACCACGGCCCGCAGCCCTGGGCTGCCTTGCGCGTCGGCCTGCACGGCCACGCAAATGAGCATCACGCGGCGCTTCAAATGTCCGATATTCCCGATGGCATTGACACCGACTGGGCAGAAGTCACGGCCATCCTCAAGCAGATGGTCAAGCTGGAGCGCCAGCGCGAAATGAGCCTGCTGGCACCGCTGATCGGCAGCGATGCGGCGTCGCGCGAGCGCTACTTGAGCTTGAGTGCGAGCCTGAAAAATATGGGCTGAAATCGCAGCAAAAGCTGCGTAAAAATCAGGCAATACGGTATAATCCGACTTTCGACGGCAAGCGCGACAGCAACACCTCCGGTACCGGCCCCCTTTCTTATAAGGGACGTTCTTCAAAAAGACGGCCACCTCCCCGCAAGGACTGCACTCCAAATGATCGCCCCACCAGCTTGCCTTGATGTTTGGCCTGCCATTGCGGTCGCTACCGGTCATTGATCGTCTTTTGCCGAATCAGCCTTGCCGCCCAATTGACTGCCCTGCTGTCGCTTACAGCTTTTTGTGTTTTGTATTTCGATATTTTCGGCTTACCCACGCCGTCAGTTTCACCCGGCATGCCCTGCTTTTTTTACCTTTTTTCTTGATCCGTTTGCTCCCATAACAACTCCACAGCCAGAAGGTTTTCCATGCCCACCACTGCATCCAGCAAATCGACTCAGCAAGCCAAACGAGCCCCGGCTGTCTCCGGGAAGACCGCAAAATCGACCGTGAAAACGGCCAGCAAAGCGAACGGTAGAACGCCAGATCGCAAAGCTGTTTCAAGCAGCAAGGTTGAAAAGCAGGGCAAACCCGCCATATCAGTTAAAGCAAGTAACGCAGTTAAAGCAAGTAACGCAGTTAAAGGCAACGCGCAGCCTGTAGGCGCAGCCAAAACGGGCGCGCCAATAAAAGGCGCTCCTGCTGGCAAAACTGCCAAGCCGACTCACCCCGATCCGTCCCCCAAGAAAGTCAAACCCGTGCCGACCAAATCCGCTTCTGAAGTCAAAAAACCCGCCGCCGTGGTGGCCGATATCGCGCTCAAAAAGAAAGCAGGCCGACCCGCCAAGGCAGCCGAGTCCGAAGCCAAAACAGGCCCCGCTGCCAAAGGCGGGCGCAAGGCAAAGGGCGCTGAGCCTAAGTCTGGTGACGAGCTCGACATGTCCGACATCGAAGCCGATCTCGTTGGCGAACCAGTGGTCGAATCGACCGAAAAAGTCAAGCCACTGCGCATGAAAATCAGCAAGGCGAAAGAGCGCGCCTTGATGAAAGAGTTCGGCCTGGACGAAACGGTGCTGTCAGAAGAAGACATGCTCAAGCGCCGGATGCGCCTGAAGGCGCTGATCAAGCTCGGCAAGACGCGCGGCTATCTAACCCACGGCGAGATCTCCGATCACCTGCCCGACAAGTTGATTGATGCCGAGACGCTTGAAGCAGTGATCATCTCGCTGAACGACCTGTTCGTAGCGGTGTTCGAGCAAACGACAGACGCCGAGTCCCTTTTGATTACCGCCAATGCGCCGGCCGGCTCCACCGAAGAAGAAGCCGAGGAAGCCGCTGAAGCCGCGCTCTCCACCGTCGATAGTGAATTCGGCCGCACGACAGACCCGGTCCGCATGTACATGCGCGAGATGGGCACGGTTGAGCTCTTGACACGCGAAGGCGAAATTGAGATCGCCAAGCGTATCGAGGGTGGCCTGATGCGCATGATGGAAGCCATCTCTGAGAGTCCCGCGACCATCGCCGAGATCATTCGGCTCGCCGGTGAAATCCGCGATGGAAAAATCGTTATCTCAACCGTCGTTGACGGCTTCTCCAACCCCAACGAAGCCGACGATTACGTGGCTGAAGAAGACTTTGACGAGTTCGACGAAGAAGACGACGACGATGGCAAGGGCGGCTCCAAGGCGCTGACAAAAAAGCTCGAAGAGCTGAAGAAAGAAGCGCTGATCCGCTTCGAGAAAATTGCGCTGCTGTTCGAGAAGGTTCACAAAACCTACGACAAGGAAGGCTGGGGCACGCCGACCTACGTCAAGTCGCAAAAATCTCTTAGCGATGAGCTGATGACCGTGCGCTTCACCGCCAAGACCATTGAAAAATTGTGCGACCTGCTGCGCGGCCAGGTGCTCGACGTGCGCAAAAAAGAGCGCGAACTGCGCCGCATCATTGTCGAGAAATGCGGCATGCCGCAAGAGACCTTCGTCAAGGATTTCCCGCCGAATCTGCTGAACCTGAAGTGGGTTGAAAAGCAGGTCGCGGCGAACAAGTCGTGGTCGGTCATCATGGCGCGCAACATTCCACCGATCCAGGAATTGCAGACCAAGCTGACCGAGTTGCAGGCGCGCGTGGTCGTGCCGCTGGGTCATCTGAAGGACATCAACAAGCGCATGAACGAAGGCGAGACCAACTCGCGCGATGCCAAGAAAGAAATGATCGAGGCTAACTTGCGCCTGGTGATCTCGATTGCAAAAAAGTACACCAATCGCGGTTTGCAGTTTCTTGATTTGATTCAGGAAGGCAACATCGGCCTGATGAAAGCCGTCGATAAATTCGAGTACCGCCGGGGCTATAAATTTTCGACCTACGCAACATGGTGGATTCGCCAGGCGATCACGCGAAGCATTGCTGACCAGGCCCGCACCATCCGCATCCCGGTCCACATGATCGAGACCATCAACAAGATGAACCGCCTGTCGCGCCAACACCTGCAGGAGTTCGGCTTTGAGCCCGATGCCAGCGTGCTGGCCGAGAAGATGGAGATTCCTGAAGACAAGATTCGCAAGATCATGAAGATCGCGAAAGAGCCA
>JANOOO010000295.1:0-1608 GCA_031421375.1 Polaromonas sp. | reverse complement strand
GCAAAACGGCCCCTATCGCAACTTCACATTGCAGGGGATGGTTCAGCTTGATCCCAACACCCCGGCCTGCCACTTAAGCTACTTTGAAGCCGACGCCTTCGCCCGCTGGGCTGGTGCCCGGTTGCCGACGGAGCACGAATGTGAGCTGGCAGCCCGCAGCGTGGCTACTGCGTCCCGTGCAAGCGGTAACTTCGTTGAACGCGGTGCTTTCCACCCGATGCCGCTGCATGAAACGGCGCAGGGCGCGGCGCATCAGTTGTTTGGCGATGTCTGGGAATGGACGCAGTCGAACTACAACCCCTACCCCGGCTACAAGCCTTGGGAGGGCCTCGTTGGTGAGTACAACGGCAAGTTCATGTGCAACCAGTTCGTGCTGCGCGGCGGCTCGTGCGCCACGCCCCGCAGCCACATCCGGGCCAGCTACCGCAACTTTTTTCCGCCGGATGCGCAGTGGCAATTCAGCGGGCTGCGGCTGGCGCGAGACATCACCTGATCGCCGCTGCCATCACGGCATTCTTTCAACCTCCGTGGTGATTTCGGTCGTCACCAGCGTCATCAATTTATGCACCGGGCATTTTTTGGCGACGGCCGCGAGCTCATCGAGTTGCGCATCGGAGAGGTCGCCCTGAATCTTCAGGCGCGTAGCCAGCCTATAAACGCCAGCGCGTTCGGCCGAATCGTCGCGTTCGACAACGGTTTGCACATCACTGACAGGCATGCCCTTTTTGCGTGCGTACCAAAGCACCGTCAGTGCTTTGCAGGCACCCAGCGCCGCGTCGTAGAGATCATGCGGAGTCGGCCCGGCATCGACGCTGCCCTCGGCCACCGAGGCATCGGCGACCAGCTGATGCGCCCGAATGCGCACAGCCTGCGCCATCGCACCGGCCGCTTTTTGTTGAAGTTCGATGGCCATATGTACCCTTTAGCGCGACAGACGGGCGACGGTGTCGGCGACGCGCTTGCCGTAGTTTCGCGCGGTGTCGAGGTCGCCTTGCGACATCTCCATGGCACCGGCGTCAGACGGCAACTGCGCGATGGCACCGGCGTATGAGCCGAGATAGTTCGGGTCGTCGCGCTTGGCTGCCTTGCTGTTGCTCGGCAACACGCCCAGGCCAACCCAGATGCCGCCGTGCTGCATCGCCAGCGTGAACAGGTAGTGCAGCGTTGAATGCTTGTCGCCATTCAGGCTGGCGCTGTTGGTGAAGCCGGCAAAAACCTTGTCTTTCCAGCTTTGCGAGTACCAGGGTTTGGACGAGGCATCGGCGAACTTTTTGAACTGCCAGCTGACACTGCCCATATAGGTCGGCGAGCCCATGATGATGGCGCCGGCTGCGGCAAGCGCGTCCCAGGCACCATCGGGCATATTGCCGTCGGCATCAATGGCGATGAGCTGCGCGTTTGCGCCCTCGGCGACCGACTGCGCGACGCGCTGGGTATGGCCATAGCCGGAGTGATAAATGACGACGGTCTTTGACATGCAATTCCTTGGGTGAATGAAAATTTAACGGGACGGGCGAACCGGCTCATTGCGACCGTCGAGGCTCCACGCACCGGGACCGAACGCGGCCACCAGCAGCAAGCCGCCGACCACCGCGATATTCTTGAAAA
>JANOOO010000294.1:0-1550 GCA_031421375.1 Polaromonas sp. | reverse complement strand
CTCGGCCGGCCCGGCTTTGAACAGCGAGGCCACGCGAATTTCACGCTTGGTTTTGAGTCGGCTTCCCTGCACGCGCGAAATGGTGGTGTGCGTGCCGAGCGCGTGGGTGATGACCTGCAGGCGGTTGTCGAAAGCCACTTTGGCCAGCGGCGGCGAGCTGCGCAGAAACTCGTTTTTCAGCGCCATCACGTAGTCGTACAGCGTGCGGTCGGTTTGTACGCCGTGGCCCTGCGGATATTTTTTGAGCAGCATGTCAGCCAGCCGGCCTGCCGTGAGCAACTGCCGCACCTGTGCCTGCAAGTTGTCCGGATAGGCCGACAGATACTTCAGTCGAGCCGGCTCGGCAATCACGGTGGCCCCGATCAGGCCTCGCGCCTGAGCGCCGGGAACAAAATCACGTCGCGGATGCTCGCGCTGTCCGTCAGCAGCATCATCAGCCGGTCAATGCCGATGCCGCAGCCGCCGGTGGGCGGCATGCCGTACTCCAGCGCACGGATGAAGTCGTGGTCATAAAACATGGCTTCGTCATCACCGCTGTCTTTGTTGGCGACTTGCGATTCAAAGCGGGCGGCTTGTTCTTCGGCGTCGTTGAGTTCGCTAAAGGCATTGCCAAACTCGCGGCCGGTGATGTAGAGCTCAAAGCGCTCGGTGACGCCTGCTTTTGTGTCGCTGGCGCGCGCCAGTGGCGAAATTTCAACTGGGTGGTCGCAGATGAAGGTCGGCTGCCAGAGCTTTTCTTCGACTGTTTCTTCAAAGTACATCACCTGCAGGCTGGCCAGCGAGCGGGTGGAGAGCCGGTCTTTTTGCTCGCTCATGCCGAGTTTTTCAAGCGCGTTTGCCAGCCAGGCCGCGTCATCAACCTGCTCGCCAGCCTCGGTGTGCTTCATGATGGCTTCGCGGATCGTGAGCCTTGAAAAAGCCTGACTCAGATCGACCGGCCTGCCGCCGTAGCTCAATTGCAGTGTGCCGCAAACCTTCATCGCCACGTCGCGAATCAGTGACTCGGTGAAGCTCATCAAATCCTGGTAATCCCACCACGCGGCGTAGAACTCCATCATTGTGAACTCAGGGTTGTGCCTGACGCTGATGCCTTCGTTGCGGTAGCTGCGATTGATCTCGAACACGCGCTCGAAACCGCCAACGATCAGTCGCTTCAAATACAGCTCGGGCGCAATGCGCAAAAACATTTCCTGATCAAGCGCGTTGTGGTGCGTTTTGAAGGGCTTGGCGTTGGCCCCGCCCGGGATCGGGTGCAGCATCGGCGTTTCGACTTCGAGAAAGCCGTTGGCGACCATGAATTCGCGAATCGAACTGACAGCCCGGCTGCGCGCCCGGAAGCGCTCGCGCGCGGCGGGGTCGGTGATCAGATCGACATAGCGCTGGCGGTATTTGACCTCCTGGTCGGCCATGCCGTGAAATTTGTCGGGCAGCGGACGCAGGCTTTTGGTGACCAGCCGGATGGCGGTGGCATGAATCGTCAGCTCGCCGGTTTTGGTTTTGAACAATGTGCCGGTTGCGGACACGATGTCGCCCAGGTCCCAATGCTTGAA
>JANOOO010000293.1:0-4892 GCA_031421375.1 Polaromonas sp. | reverse complement strand
GGCTTGATGCGCCCGCCCTTGATGTGGCCGGCCGAAGAACCGAGGCCGTCGAACATCATGTCCACGTTGCCGCCGATCAGGTCTTGCAGCGCCGGGCCGGCACCGCGATACGGGATGTGGGTGATGAAGGTTTGCGTTTGCTGCTTGAACAGCTCGCCAGCCAAGTGGTGCGAGGTGCCGCTGCCGGCCGAGCCGTAGTTGAGCTTGCCGGGATTCTTTTTGACGAACTCGATAAATTCTTTGTAGTTGCTGGCCGGCACCTTTTTCGGGTTGACGACCAGCACCTGCGGCACGCGTGCCACCAACAGCAGCGGGATGAAGTCTTTGTCAATCTCATACGGCAGCTTGGGATAGACGCTGGGCGCAATGGCGTGGTGAACCGCGCCCATGAACAGCGTGTAGCCGTCAGGCGCAGCCTTGGCCGCAATCGCAGCGCCGACCGTTCCGCCGCCGCCGCCCTTGTTGTCGATGATCAACTGCTGACCCGACAGTTTGGAGAACTGCGCCGACATGGGCCGCGCAAACGCGTCGGTGCCGCCGCCTGCCGGGAAGGGAACCACCAGCGTCACGGGTTTGATAGGCCAGACCGACTGGGCGTGGCTGCCAAAGACGCTGAGCGCCGTGGCGGCCGCGCCAGCTTGCAGCACGGCGCGGCGCGTGGCGGGGGTGGAAAAGGTGAAATTCATTTAGGGTTCCTGTCGTGGGGAAAAGTGAGCCGGTGAGGGGTGGGGCGAACGTTTAAGGAAGCGCTCAAATATACAAATCTTCAATGGCGTCAGCTACCGGGATTTTCCCCTGCGCCAACAGGGCGCGGTGTTTGTCGAGGCGTTTCAGGTCATAGAGGTAATTGACCATCAGGCCATATGACTGCTTCAGCCCTTTCGGTGACGGGTCGCCCAGCCAGTCCAGACGCTCGACCCTAGCACCGTTGCCGAGGTGAAAACGCGCAACCGGGTCGAGCGGCTTGCCTGCGTCGTGTGCCTGGCCCAAGTAGTGGGCGGCACAGCGCAGCAGCATCTGGCGGACGGGAGACTTTTCGGGCAGGCTGGGCGCGGCCTCGGCAGCCGCCAGAAAAGCGCTTGCGTTTGGCGGCTTGCTTGCCAGCGCCAATCCGAGCGCGCTGCGGTCTTTTTCGCTCAGTTTTTCCAGCATGGCACCCGCATGCTTGGCCAACCAGCTCCTGAATCCCGGGATCGGCGATAGCGTGGCAAAGCAGCGCAGCTTGGGAAACTCCAGCTTGAGCGCCTCAACCACCCGCTTGATCAGCGAGTCGCCAAAGCTGACGCCGCGCAGGCCGGCCTGGGTGTTGCTGATGGAGTAAAAAATAGCCGTCGTTGCCCTGTTTAGATCAGACGCGTCGGCCGACTCGTCCAGCAGCGGCGTGATGCAGTCAGCCATGCTGTCCATCAATGCCACCTCGACAAAAATCAGCGGCTCGTCAGGCAGGCGCGGGTGAAAAAAGCCATAACAACGGCGGTCTGAATCGAGCCGGTTTTTAACGTCGGCCCAGCTTCGGATGTCATGCACAGCTTCGTAGCGAATCAGTTTTTCGATCAGCGAGGCGGGCGAATCCCAGCTGATCCGGCGCAGGTCCAGAAAGCCGAAATCGAACCACGTCGAAAACATGTATTCCATCTCGATGTCGAGCGCCTGAAGCCGTTTGTCGGCCTTCAGGTGCGGCAGCATTTCCGCCCGCAGATCGACCAGAAACCGGATGCCGCCAGGGAACGAGCTGAAGCGCTGCAACAAACGGCGGCGCGGCGAAACCGTGGCCCGGCGCAAGCGCACTTCGGCGGCCGCCTCGTCAGCCGTGCCGAGATGGGCGGCGTACTGCGCCTGCGCCTGCTTGACCTTGGCGGGGTCGGCGGTGAACTCCTCGCTCATCAACAGCCACATGTCACGCCGCTCGTTAGGTGCCGCCCGCGCATACCAGTCGGCTACACCGCTGGCACGCTTGCCGCCTTCAATTTCGCTGACATGCGGATCAACAATGTTTTTGAGCTCTTGCAGCGTGCGGCGCAGTACGCGGGGCGACAAAGCCTCTTCGTTTTGACGCAGCATGGCTTTGAGGCGATCACGCGTGGAACGGGCAGTTTCGGTGACCGCGACCACGACCTCGGCTGGCTCCACCCCTACCCTGCCGCGAACCGCTTTCACGGCTGCAAGGCCCGCATCGCGCAAACCAGGCAATTTGGCGCTGAGCCAGTTCGATGCAGTCATGACGCGGCGCTTGCGTGAGCCGTATCTGAAGCGCGTCGCTGCGTGGCCCAAACCCACATCGCCACACCTGCCAGCACCATCGGCACGCACAGCCACTGCCCCATGGTCATTCCGAGCGCCAGAACGCCCAGGTGGTCGTCGGGCTGGCGGTAAAACTCGGCGATGAAACGGAACACGCCGTAACCAACCAGAAAGGCCCCGGACACCTGCCCCATGCGGCGCGGCTTGCGGGCGTAGAGCCAGAGCAGCACGAACAGCAGCACGCCTTCAAGCAAAAATTGATAGACCTGCGATGGGTGACGCGGCAGCATCGAGCCGCTGTTTTTGAACACCATGCCCCAGGGTAAATCGGGGCTGCTGAAGCGCCCCCACAACTCGCCGTTGATGAAGTTGCCAAGCCGCCCCGACGCCAGACCCAGCGGCACGCAGGGCGCGATGAAATCCATCACCTGCAGCCAGGGCCTGTGCCGCGAACGCGCGAACCACCACTGTGCAAGCAGCACGCCCAGCAGTCCGCCATGAAAGCTCATGCCGCCCTGCCACACATAAAAGATCTCAAGCGGATGCGTGGCGTAGTAGGCAGGCTTGTAAAACAGGCAATAACCGAGCCGCCCGCCGATGATGACGCCCATGACACCGAGAAACAGCATGTCCTCGATGTCGCGGCGCGCCCACGCGCCCGGCCCGGTGATGGACGCAAACGGCTCGTGCCGCAAACGCCGGGTCGCGAGAAAAAAGAACAGCGCAAAGGCGGCCAGATACGTCAGGCCGTACCAGTGAATGGCAATCGGGCCGATTTGCAGTGCGACGGGGTCGATTTGGGGATGAATGAGCATGGACTTATTTTGCACGCATGCGGCACAGATCCTTACGCGGGAAGGCCGCACGGAGTGGGGCTGTCGGACACCTTAAAATCTTGGGGTCTGAATCGAAAATGCGGATACTTTGCGCTTTGCACCGTCTTCCTTAACCGAGAACTCCCCCATGGAAACAAAACCCATCACGCTCAACCTTCGCAGCAAAAACATCACCGAGGGCAAATCACGCGCACCGAATCGCTCGATGTACTACGCAATGGGCTATGAAGCTGAAGACTTCAAGAAGCCGATGATCGGCGTCGCCAACGGGCACAGCACCATCACGCCCTGCAATAGCGGCCTGCAAAAACTGGCTGACGCGGCCATCAACGCCATTGAAGAAGCGGGCGGCAACGCGCAGGTTTTTGGCACGCCAACCATCTCCGACGGTATGGCCATGGGCACTGAGGGAATGAAATATTCGCTGGTCAGCCGCGAAGTCATCAGTGACTGCATCGAAACCTGCGTGCAGGGCCAGTGGATGGACGGCGTGCTGGTGATCGGTGGCTGCGACAAGAACATGCCTGGCGGCTTGATGGGCATGCTGCGCGCCAACGTGCCGGCGATTTACGTGTACGGCGGCACCATCCTGCCGGGCCACTACAAGGGCCAAGACCTGAACATCGTCAGCGTGTTTGAAGCCGTCGGCGAAAATGCCGCCGGCCGCATGAGCGACGAAGACCTGCTGCAAATCGAGCGCCGCGCCGTTCCTGGCACCGGCAGCTGCGGCGGCATGTACACGGCCAACACCATGTCGAGTGCGTTTGAGGCGCTGGGCATTTCGCTGCCCTACTCCAGCACCATGGCGAACCCGCACGACGAGAAAACGAATTCGGCCAGCGAGTCGGCGCGGGTGCTGATCGAGGCGGTCAAAAAAGACATCAAACCGCGCGACATCGTGACGAAAAAGGCGATTGAAAACGCCGTCGCGGTGATCATGGCCACCGGTGGTTCAACCAACGCCGTGCTGCACTTTCTGGCGATTGCCCACACGGCGGGTGTTGACTGGAGCATCGACGACTTCGAGCGAATTCGCGTGCGCACCCCGGTGCTGTGCGACCTGAAGCCGTCGGGGAAATACCTTGCAGTCGATCTGCACAAGGCGGGCGGCATTCCGCAAGTCATGAAAATGCTGCTCGCTGCCGGCCTGCTGCACGGCGACTGCATCACCATCACTGGCCAGACGATTGCCGAGGTGCTGAAAGACGTGCCCGATGCGCCGCGTGCCGATCAAGATGTGATTCGCCCCATCGACAAACCGATGTATCCGCAGGGCCATTTGGCGATTCTCAAAGGCAATTTGTCGCCTGAAGGCTGCGTTGCCAAAATTACCGGCCTGAAAAACCCGGTCATCACCGGGCCGGCGCGCGTGTTCGACGATGAGCAATCGGCGCTGGCCGCCATTCTGGCTGGCAAGATCGTCGCGGGCGACGTGATGGTGCTGCGCTACCTCGGCCCCAAAGGCGGCCCCGGCATGCCCGAGATGCTGGCACCCACCGGGGCGTTGATCGGCGCGGGGCTGGGTGAAACCGTCGGCCTGATTACCGACGGACGTTTTTCAGGCGGCACCTGGGGCATGGTGGTCGGGCACGTCGCGCCTGAAGCGGCTGCGGGCGGCAACATTGCGTTCATCCACGAGGGCGACTCGATCACCATTGATGCCAGACAACTGGTGCTGCAACTCAATATTGATGATGCCGAACTGGCTGCCCGCAAGGTCGGCTGGACGGCGCCGAAGCCGCGCTACACGCGCGGTGTGCAGGCCAAGTTCGCGTTCAATGCGTCGAGCGCCAGCAAGGGTGCGGTGCTGGACGA
>JANOOO010000292.1:0-3127 GCA_031421375.1 Polaromonas sp. | reverse complement strand
GACCAGCCCGCATGCAGGTTGGCCTTGTCGTTCTCGTAATCCCAGGCGGTGCCGCAGCGGTCGCAGCTGTAGCGCGTGACGGTGACCAGAGAGCCGCCGCGCCGCTCTTGCCGGTTCTCGCCCTGCAGCAGCTCGGCATGGCCGGGGGCCTTGCGCCAGTTGCGCTGAATGCCCGCGCAGGAGTCGCACAACTCCATTTTTTTCTGATCGTTCATACCAGCCCCATCCCACGCGCCCGCCCCATCAACTCCCCGCGAAAATCCGGGTGCGCAATGCCGATCAGCTCGCGCGCGCGCTGCCCAGCCGATTTGCCGCGCAATTGCGCCACGCCGTATTCGGTGACAACGTAGTTGACATCGTTCTTGCTGGTGCTGACATGCGTGCCGGGGCTGAGCACCGGAACGATGCGCGAGATGGTGTCGGCCTTGGCGGTCGATGGCAGCACGATGAAGGCTTTGCCGCCGCGTGAGCGGTTGGCGGCGCGCACAAAGTCGGACTGGCCGCCGGTGCCCGAGTAAGGCAAGTGACCCAGGCTCTCGGAGCCGCATTGCCCGAGCAGGTCAATCTGCAGCGTGGCATTGATGGCGACCAGATTGTCGTTTTGCCCGGCCAGCTCGGGCGCGTTGGTGAAGTTGACGGGGTGAATCTCCAGCTGCGGGTTGCGGTCCATGAAGCGGTAAAGCCTGGCCGAGCCGAGCGCGAAAGTAGCGACCATCTTGCCGGGCAAATAGTTCTTGCGGCGGTTTGTCACCGCGCCGCTTTCAAGCAGCGTCAAAATGCCGTCGCCGATCATCTCGGTGTGAATGCCCAGGTCGTGCTTGTGCGTCAGCTGCATCACCACCGCATCAGGAATGCCGCCGTAGCCGATCTGCAGCGTCGAGCCGTCTTCAATCAAATCGGCCACCTGCTTGCCAATGGCTTCCTGCACCGGGCCGATTTTGGGCAGGCCGACTTCGAGCACCGGCTCGCTGCTTTCAACCAGCGCTGTGACCTGCGAAATATGCACGTGGCAGTTGCCGCAGGCGAAGGGCACGTTGGGGTTGACTTCAAGCACCACGGCCCGCGCCTTGGCGATGGCCGCCAGCGTGTAGTCGGCCCCCAGGCTCAACGAGAAATAACCGTGCGCGTCCATCGTCGAGGCCAGGCTGAACACCGAGTCAGCCGCAATCTGCCCGCGTTCGATCTGCGCCGGAATCTCCGAGAAATAGTTGGGAATGAAATCGACCCAACCGGCCTGCCCACCAGCGCGCGTGGCACCGCCGTAGAAGAAGGCGACGTGTCGCACGTGATCGACTGTTTCGGGGTCGAGGTAGGCGAACTTGCGCATCGCCAGAACCGACGAAACCGTCACGCCTTTGAAATCACGGCGCTGCTCTGACAGCGCGGCCAGCAATGCAGGCGGCTCGCCGACGCCGGTCGGCACGATGATGGCGTCGCCATCGCGGACGTGGCGCACCGCGTCTTCGGCGGTCATGCGTTTTTGCTGGTACATCGTCTGGATCGACATGCGGCCTCCTTGTGCTGGGGATGAGTGAGAAGCAGCAATCATATTGACCCCACTTGATGGGCCTGATGTGGCTGATGGCCTGGCCGATCAAACTAGCGGTGCAAGCACTGGCATGCCATGGACGCAGCACCCGGCAGGTGCCTGCATTCAAGCCGTGCCCGCGTCTTCCTCGTCATCGGAGTCATCGGCTGCCAGGTCATGCACATCGGCTACGGCGCTGTCAAACTCAGCGCCGACGCTAAGCAAGCTGTCGTCGTCTTCGTCGCCTTCAATATGGTCGGGCAAGATGTCAGTGTCCGACGGGTCCAGCCCCGCACCCGCCGACGCGCGCTCACCCGTGCCAACGGCGTCACTGTCGCTGGCCATTTCGTCATCGCCGTAGGCACCCTGGGCATCACTGCCGCTGTCGGAGTTGTCGCTGGGGCCGAGCGCGTTGGTGTCCTTGCCCCGAACGTGTTCGGGAAGGTGCTGGCCGCCGAGAATGCTGCTGGTTGCCATGATGGTCCCCTGTGGTCATGGTTGTCATTGATACGGACATTCACTCTATGCCTTACCGGGCTTCGTTGCAAATCGGGGCCGTGACATTGCGCCAGGAAAGCGAGGACGCGCGTTCATGTTTCGATATTTCGATATTTCGGGAGGCAGTGTTTATTGTTGAAGTTGGACACGACGATGTGTCGCGCCAGGCCCATAGCCTGCGCTTGCAACGTAGGCTTGCTGTCCCTCAAGGCGGAAGATGCAGAGGCCAAAAACGGGGAGGTCAGGCATGGCTTATTTCAAACAGATTGCCAATCAAACCTGAATTTTCGAAAACTTTGCGGCACACAAATGGACACACACGCAGCTGCCAACTTACACAGATTGCGCTTCTTCGTTCTTTTGCGCCTTCGCTGAAGCATTGAAACACCGAGGTCACGTTTTCAGAAGCCAAAACTGGGCGCGTGATCGGCACACGCAAATACGATACGACGTCCAGTTTCATGCAGGGTGCGTTCTCAGCGATGACCAGCAAACAGGTCGAAGCGATGTGTACGGAGATCGTCAAGGAAGTCGCGGGGCTGTAGAAAAGAACGAACCAATTTGAAAGAAAAAAACGCGCTCCAGGCGCGTTTTTTTATGGCTGCCCAAAAGCTACTTCGCCACGACCCGCACCATCTCCAGGCACTTGTTCGAGTAGCCCCACTCGTTGTCATACCACGCGACAAGTTTCACAAAGGTGCCATCAAGCGCGATCGATGCGTCGGCGTCAAAGATCGATGTGCGCGTGTCGCCGCGAAAGTCGGTCGCGACCACCTTGTCTTCGGTGTAGCCGAGGATGCCTTTCAGCGCGCCTTCGCTTTGCGCCTTCATCTCGGCGCAGATTTCTCTCAAAGTGGCTTCCTTGATCAATTCACAGGTCAGATCGACCACCGACACGTCGGAGGTCGGCACGCGAAAGCTCATGCCAGTCAGCTTTTTGTTCAGCTCGGGAATCACCACGCCGACGGCTTTGGCTGCGCCGGTGCTGCTGGGGATGATGTTCTCCAGAATGCCGCGTCCGCCGCGCCAGTCTTTGTTGCTCGGGCCATCGACGGTTTTTTGTGTGGCGGTGGTGGCGTGAACGGTGGTCATCAGGCCGCG
>JANOOO010000291.1:0-6414 GCA_031421375.1 Polaromonas sp. | reverse complement strand
TGGTGGCCGATGTTTTTTCTAGCGAGCTGGCAGCTGGCTACGACATTCGCCCGAGCATCGCGGTGACGAAAGCGCACGTGATCCTGCCCGAGGTGATCGAGGCATTGCAGTCAGGCCGGCTCAAGGCCGACGGCAAGTTTTTGACCGCTGGCGGCGCAGCGATGGTGACCAAAGCGGCGATTGAGCCGGTCTGGTATCTGCCCGAAGTCGCCAGGCGCTTCAATTGCAGCGAAACCGATTTGCGCCGCGTGCTGTTCGAGGAAACCGGCGGCATGTACCCCGAACTGGTCACCCGCAGCGATCTTGAAGTGTTCCTGCCACCGATTGGCGGCCAAACGGTGTACATCTTCGGCAACCCGCAGGACCTGGCCGACCCGTCGGTCGAGCTGACGGCGCGCGTACATGACGAATGCAACGGTTCGGACGTGTTCGGCTCCGACATCTGCACCTGCCGGCCCTACCTGACGCACGCGATTGAAGAATGCATTCAGGGTGCGCAGCGTGGCGGCGTCGGGCTGGTGTCCTACTCGCGCAAGGAAGGCCGGGCGCTCGGCGAGGTCACCAAGTTTTTGGTCTATAACGCGCGCAAGCGCCAGGTCGGCGGCGATACCGCCGAGCAGTATTTCGCCCGCACCGAATGCGTCGCCGGGGTGCAAGACATGCGCTTTCAGGAGCTGATGCCCGACGTGCTGAACTGGCTGGGGGTGCGCAAAATTCACCGGCTGGTGTCGATGAGCAACATGAAATTCGACGCGATCACGAAGGCCGGCATCGAGATCGGCGAGCGCGTCAACATTCCCGACGCGCTGATCCCCGCCGACGCGCGCGTCGAGATGGACGCCAAGATGGCGGCCGGCTACTTCACGCCGGGCCTGGTGCCCAACGCCGACGAACTGAAGAAACCCAAGGGACGCGAGCTTGATGCCTGAAACGCGCCCGTCAGCTTCGTCACTCGCTATCGATTCAGGAGCTGCATGCGCCCGTCCTGATTTGGCTGTGGCCCAGTTACGCTCTACAAAAGCGATACGCAGCCGGTCCGCAGCGCTGCTGGCGCGGGCGCGGCACGGCGAGTCAAGCTGGTTCACCGTCAACGATGGCGCGATGACCAACGCGACCGCGCTGGTGGCCGAGGTCACACTGGCGCGTTACCCCGATTTGAAGATTCCATATCACAGCCGGTGGCGGCATTTTGAGGCGGGCGGCGTTGATCGGGCTGGCCAGCTCACGCAGCGCCTTGCCAGCCTCGATGCACCTGCCCAGGCCTGCGCGCGAATCGACCTCGCGCTGGTATCAGTCCTGCTCGACGCTGGAGCTGGGCCTGACTGGAGTTACACCGAAGCGGCACACAGTGGCCAACACCCGCAGCGCCTGACCCGCTCTGAAGGCTTGGGCGTGGCGAGCTTTCATGCCTTCATGGCGGGACTGTTTTCCAGTGACCCGGCCCTGCCCCTGCAGGCCGACGCACACGGGCTGCTCGGCGTGACGGCCAAACGTCTGGGGCAAGCGTTTCAGGTGTCGCCGAAAAATCCGCTGGTCGGCCTTGAAGGCCGCGCCGCACTGCTGCAGCGCCTGGGCCAGGCCCTGCTCGATCAACCCGGCATCTTCAGCGCAGCGCAGGGCGAGCCCCGCCCCGGCCAGCTTTTCGATCATCTCGCGCAAGGTCGAAGCAGCGTAGCCGCGCACGACATTCTGGTCCTGCTGCTGGGCAGCCTCGCGCCAATCTGGCCCGCGCAAAACTCGTTTGAAGGCGTGGCGCTCGGTGACTGCTGGCGGCACCCCGCCGTGCGCAGCGCCGCAGGCGAAGACGCGCTGACCGACGGTTGGATGCCCTTCCACAAACTGTCGCAGTGGCTGGCGTATTCGCTGATCGAGCCTTTCCAGTGGGCCGGTATTCGCGTTGAAGGGCTGGACCAGTTGACCGGCCTGCCCGAGTACCGCAACGGCGGCTTGTTTCTCGATGCCGGCGTGCTGAATTTGCGAGACGCCACGCTGGCAGCCAGGCCACTTCAAGCGGGCGACGAGCTGGTCGTTGAATGGCGCGCGCTGACGGTTGCTCTGCTCGACGAGATCGCGCCACGGGTGCGCCAGCAGCTGGGATTGAGCGCCGACCAGATGCCGCTGGCCTGCGTGCTTGAAGGCGGCACCTGGGCTGCAGGCCGGGTACTGGCCCAGCGCTTGCGTGGCGGGCTGCCGCCTTTGAATATCGTCAGTGACGGTACGGTTTTTTAATCAATCACACTTCAAACCCATGACCTCTGCCAGCTCCAACATTCGTGCCAACGTCCACCTCATCGACCACCCCCTCGTCCAGCACAAGCTCACCCTGATGCGCCGCAAGGACGCCTCGACAACAACCTTTCGCACCCTGCTAAACGAGCTCAGCATGCTGATGGCCTACGAAGTGACGCGCGACATGCCGATGACTGACGTCGAAGTTGAAACACCGCTCGAAATAACGACTGGCAAAGTGATCGACGGTAAAAAGCTGGTCTTCGTCTCGATCCTGCGCGCCGGCAACGGCATTTTGGAAGGCATGCTGAACGTCGTGCCCGGCGCGCGTGTCGGCCATGTGGGCCTGTACCGCGACCCGAAAACGCTGACTGCCATCGAGTATTACTTCAAGATGCCGCATGGCATGCCCGAGCGTGATGTGGTGGTGGTGGACCCGATGCTGGCCACCGGCAATTCGGCCATTGCTGCGGTCGAGCGCATCAAGGAGCTGAACCCAAAGTCGATCAAGTTCGTCTGCCTGCTGACCTGCCCGGAAGGGATCGCGGCGATGCAAAAAGCGCATCCCGACGTGCCGATTTACACCGCCTGCATCGACCGGCAACTCAATGATCACGGCTACATCCTGCCCGGTCTGGGCGATGCTGGCGACCGTATTTTTGGAACAAAATAACGCTGTATCCCAATACCTACGGTATCAGGCAGCTACTAACTTTATAGCAACTAATTGCTGATGAAACTTCTGATCGATGCCTGCGCACTCGCGCTTTGCCTCAGCATGGGCCTCGCCCACGCTGCCCCTTTCACCCCCACGCAAGACAGTGAAGTCGTCGAAGTCCTGCCCTTCGCCAGCGACCCGGCGGCGCGCCAGCTTGACTCGCTGCGCCAGCAGTTGCAGGGCCGGCCAGCCGACACGGCGCTGCGGCTCGACATTGCGCAGCGCTACTTTGCGCTGGCCATGGCGCAGGGCGATCCGCGCCTGGTCGGTTACGCCACAGCCGCACTGGCTCCGCTGGCTGCAAGCGCCCCAAACAGCGCCGACTACTGGCTGCTGCGCGGCCAGTTGCAGCAGTTCAGCCACCAGTTCGACGATGCACTCGCCAGCCTCGCCAAAGCCAGCCAGATTGATGCGGCCAACCCCGCGCCGCTGGCCTGGCGCGCCGCGATTTTCATGGTGCAGGCGCGCTACGCCGAAGCCGAGGCCGAATGCCTGCGCCTCAAACCGCTGGCTGAGCCGCTGTGGGGTGCGGGTTGCCTGGCCTATGCACAGGGCTCATCGGGCTCGCTGCGCCCGGCTTTCGACGCGCTGTCTGCCGCCGTCCGCACAGCCGCATCTGCCAACCCGCCACCGACGCCGGACTTGCTGCTGTGGTCGCACACCCGGCTGGCCGAAATGGCGCTGCGACTGCGCCTGCCCGAGCTGGCCGAAACGCACTTCAAAAACGCACTAGGTTTGGGCGTCATCGATCAGTTTTTACTCGGTGCTTATGCCGACTTTCTTTTGCTTCAGCGCAGGCCGGCCGATGCGCTCAAGCTGCTCGCGGGCTGGGAGCGCTCTGACATCCTGCTGCTCAGGCTGGCACTGGCTGCAAAAGATCTCACTGACCCGCGCACCGTTCAGTGGACGCGCGAGTTGCGCGAGCGCTTCGACGCCGCCGCAAAACGCGGCGATGCCCTGCACGAGCTTGAGGCGGCGCGTTTCGAGCTGGACCTGCGAAGCAACCCGGCAGGCGCACTTGAATTGGCCCGCAGCAACTACCAGGTGCAAAAAGAACCGCGTGACGCCGAGGTGCTGATGCGTGTTGCTTTGGCCGCACGGCAACCGCGCGCCGCTCAGCCCGCAATCGACTGGCTGCGCATCAGCCGCTACGAAGACACCGGCCTCGAACAACTCGCGCGGCAGCTCATCGCCCAGGGAGCGAGCCGGTGACGCGCCACATCGCTGCGCGGCCATACGGGCTGATGCTTGCGCTGTTCACCTCGCTCGTCGCCATCGTCACAGCAAGCCCCGTCTGGGCACACAAGCCGAGCGACAGCTACCTCACGCTGCGCGCCGACACGGCGAGCCAAGCCATTGCCGTGCGCTGGGACATCGCGCTGCGCGACCTCGACTACGTCCTGCAGCTCGACCGCGACGGCAACGGCGAGCTGAACTGGGGCGAAGTGCGCCAGCGCGAGGCCGACATCACCGCGCTGGCCACGGCGCGCTTGGCTCTGAGTGCGGACGGCGCGCCCTGCGTGTGGTCAAGCACCGCCCCCCTGATGCTCGACAAACACAGCGACGGCAGCTACGCCGTGCTGGCCCTGTCGGCGCAGTGCGCCAGCCTGGGCGAGACCGTCAAAGCCAGTTACTCGCTGCTGTTCGACGTTGATCCGACGCATCGCGGCCTGGTGCAATGGACGGTGCCGGGCACCGACCAGGTTCAAGCGCTGGTGTTTGGCAATACGTCAAGTGAGCAAATGCTGCCCATGAAGCCGACCGGCCCCTGGCAAACGCTGCGCCAGTATGTGCAGGACGGCGTCTGGCACATCTGGATCGGCTACGACCACATCCTGTTTTTGCTCGCGTTGCTGCTGCCTGCGGTGCTGGTGCGCGAATCCGGCAGGTGGGCACCGGCACCGAAGCTGCGCGGGGCTGCGATAGAAACGCTGAAGGTGGTGACGGCCTTCACATTGGCGCATTCAATCACGCTGAGCCTGGCCGCGCTCGGCATCATCAGCCTGCCGTCGCGCTGGGTTGAGTCGGCGATTGCCGCGTCGGTCATCGTCGCAGCCCTGAACAACCTGCGCGCCGCCTCCGAAACCCGGCGCTGGGTCATGGCCTTCATCTTCGGGCTGATACACGGCTTTGGCTTTGCGTCGGTGCTGGCCGATTTGGGTTTGCCGCAAGGCGCGCTGGTACTGGCGCTGGTCGGCTTCAACGTCGGTGTCGAACTCGGGCAACTGGCCATCGTCGCGGTGTTTTTGCCGCTGGCGTTTGCGCTGCGGGCGACCAAGTTCTATCAGGTCGGCGTGCTCAAGCTGGGCTCGCTGGTGGTGGCGGGGCTGGCAAGCTGGTGGCTGGTGCAGCGGTTGTTTGGCTTGTAGGTGAGGGCAGAGCCGTCTTGAATGCGCTGCGCCGGGTTGGCAGGCATGGTGGCGGAAGTCAAGGAGCCGAAAGCCTTGAATCCTGAATAGTCGGCCGCCAGGCCGAAGCGAACGGCGAGCCAGTCAAAAGAAATTCAAATACGTCAGCTCGGTATTACAATTTCCGAATGAAAGCAATCTCTATCAAACTGCCCGACCCCCTGTTTCATGATCTGGCGCAGCGCGCGAAGACCAGCGCTTCCAGTCAGAGCGAAATCATCCGTATGGCCCTCGCGGCCTATCTGCGCGAAGACTCACCCTCATCGACAGCTTCGTGTGCCGACCGCGCCAGCCGCTGGACGGGCATGCTGCAAGGCCCGGTGGATCTCGCTTCAAACCCGGATCATCTCGATGGCTTCGGGCAATGAGAGCCCGGGTCATCGTTGACACCGGCCCGCTGGTTGCGCTGCTCAATAGCACCGACAACGCCCACATCTGGGTCGTGCAGCAACTGCGGGATATCGCGCCCCCACTGATGACCTGCGAAGCCGTGCTCGCCGAAGCCACCCACCTGACCCGCCACGCGCCCGGCGCACGCGCCGCTTTGATTGAGATGGTCGGCGAAGGGTTTCTGGCCATTGGTATGACCCTCGCGGACCACCATAGCGCGCTGCTCACCCTGGTGCGGCGCTATGCGGATGTGCCGATGTCTCTGGCTGATGCCTGTCTGGTTCGCCTCGCCGAGTTGTATCCGCAAAGCCCGGTTTTAACGCTGGACAGCGATTTCTCGATTTACCGGAAGAACGGGCGGCAGGTGATTGAGGTGTTGAGTCGGGCTTGAATAGGGTCGCGCCCTCAGCTCACCAGCCCACGTTTGGCGTTTAGCGCTTTGCCCGTCACTTCAAACCTCATTGCCACCCCCGCGCAAGGAACGGCTGTAGCTATTTGAAATTAGTCAAGAAATGCGCCAGGTCCGACAGTTCGTTGTCCTTGAGTCCATGCAGCGAAGCTGACATGATGGTGTCGCGCCCGGGGCCAGGGTTGTCGCGAAACTGCTTCATTGAGTACATCAAAAAAGCTTCCTGCTGACCGGCCAGTCGGGGCATCTGCTGGCGACCG
>JANOOO010000290.1:0-1602 GCA_031421375.1 Polaromonas sp. | reverse complement strand
CCACCAGCACCCCGGCCAGCAGCAGACGGTTGCGGGTCAGGCTTTGGGGCATGGCAGGCTCAGCGGTTCAGCGCGCATGGGCAGTTGAAAAGTTGGGCATGGGGGGCACTCAGACGAAGCGCAGCCAGGCCGCGAACAGGTCGATTGCGAGCACGATCAAGAGGCTGCCGAGGCCGGCTGCCACGGCCGCCTTCGGAATCGCAGCGACCTTGGGCTCGGCATTGAGTCCGTGATAGCAACAGACCGCCCCGATGCCCAGCCCGAACAGCGCACCCTTGGCGATGGAAGCGATCACCTGCCACCATGAGCCCGTGCCAAGAAAGGTGTTCAGTTCGGCCAGCAGCGGCGTGTCCAACAGCCACGACGATGCCAGCAGGGCCGCAACAATGGAGATGCTCTGAAAATAGGATGCCAGCAAGGCGCCAGACACCGCCAAGCCGAGCATTCGGGGGATCACGACCTCGTCCTCGTTGGCCGCGCCGTGCCAAAGCGCATCGTCCATGCCGCTGCGCAGGTGCATCAGTGCGACCTCGGTGGCGATGGCCACGCCGCTGCGGGCAATCAGCACCAGGGCCGTCACCAGCGGCGCGAGCTCACGGAGGCCGCCCCAAACCAGGATCTTCAAGACCGCCTCGTTGTCGGGCCCGAGCAGCGCCAGCGCCTGCGTCGGCACCACCGCACCGAGCAGCACCGCGATCAGCCCCACCGTCGGCAGCGCCTGCACACCACTCAGGTGGATCTGGCGGGCCAGCGACTCGCGCACGCCGGGTTCGCGCAGGCGCCTAGCGTGCATCACGCCATGCACCAGCATCGCGGTGTAGCCCAGCGTCAGCCGGGAAGAGGCAGAGAGCATCGGTGTCGGCGCCCGTGAGGGTCGCGGCTTGAGCGAGCGGCAACGGTGCGATCACCGTAATCCAGTTTGATCAGTATCGTCGCTGCATGTCCAGCCGGGCAATCCGGTTTGCAACTTTGCGCCCATCGCTGCGCCTGCGATGCGGTGCAAGCGCTGCGCTGGCCAGCCCGCAACACGACGGCAGCACCCGTGCGGGGCCCGGCGCATGGCGCAGACGGCGGCGCACCTGGTAGACCACGTCATCCCGCACGTGCCGGTTCGCCAGTGGGTGCTCTCTCTACCCATCCCGCTGCGCCTGCTGCTGGCCGCACAGCCCAAGCGGGTGACGCCCGTGCTGCAGGTGGTGCACCGCGTAATCACGCGCCACCTGCTCGGTCAGGCCGGGCTCAAGGCCGACGAGGCTGACAGCGGTGCGGTCACTCTGATTCAGCGCTTTGGCTCGGCAGCCAACTTGAACATTCACCTTCACTGCCTGGTGCTGGACGGCGTGTACCGGCGCGGCATTGACGGGGCGCCGAAGTTCGTCGAAGTTTCCGAGCCAACCGACGAAGCGTTGCAGTCGGTGTTGCACAAGATCATCACCCGACTGATGGGTCTGCTCACCCGTCGGGGGTGTTGGTCGAGGAGGAGGGTTCAACCTACGTGGTCGACAACGACGGCGATTCGGACGAGGCTCGCGTGCTCAGGCCGCTTCAGGCTGCCGCCTGTACCTACCGCATCGCCTTCGGTCCGCGCGCCGGCCAGAAGGT
>JANOOO010000289.1:0-7854 GCA_031421375.1 Polaromonas sp. | reverse complement strand
GCTAAATAGATAGCTTTTTACGCCCGTATCTATTGGGCCAGTAGCCTGTTTGATGCCTGAAAAGCGGGTTTTTCAGGAGCGCAGGATTGGCCCCGGCTTTGGCGGGCTGTAACGGCCGCTTTTCAGGTATTGAGTCGGGCGACAGCCCATTAGATACGGGCGTTAGTAGCTATTGAATCTGCAGCGTTTGGCTGGCCGACAATGCAAGATGACCGCCGATGGCGATAGAGTGGCGCTGCTGGCCTAGTGCGGTGTTGCACGCTATCTGGCCTCTAGAACCGCGTCTTTTGCGCCAGGGCTGCGTTGCAAATCCGCGCGATACCTGCGGGTATCGCTGTGGTTTGCGCCTTGCCCTGACCCAAAATCCATCGGTTTTATTTGTGCCAGAAAGCATGCAACACCACGCTAAGCTTATTCAAATTTGTCGTCAATGCGCGTGTACGTCGGCGAAGGCCACACCTTCTTGTAAGCGCGCTCTGCATGCACGGACGGCGTCAGAACAGCTCGCTGGTCGCTATTAATTCAGGAGCTGCTTGCGCCCGTGTGGATTGGGCTTCGGCTCTATTTTTCTTAAGACTTAAATGAATCCCGGCCTGATCGACCTGATCGGCTCGCATCAGCGCCGACGCGCGCACGCCGAGCAGACGGAGTTTTTTATCCAGCGGCACGCGCTTGAGGTTCTCGCCAGCGACCCGTCGAATCATTCGCTCATCCGCGCTGTGGGCGTCCATCGTCTGGTCGCGCGTGGCAATTTTGAAGTCGTCATAACGCAGCTTGATGCCGATGTTTTTGGCGACGTAGCCTTTGCGTTGCAGGTCGGCGGCGAGCTTCACGCACAACTCGGTAAATATCGCGCCGAGCTGCGCCCGGTCGCGCACCGCGTGCAGGTCGCGCTCGAAGGTGGTTTCGCGGCTCATGCTGACCGGCTCGCTTTCAGTCACGACCGGGCTGTCGTCGCGGCCCCAGGCAATGTCGTGCATCCACGCGCCGGTGGCTTTGCCAAAATTCGCAAGCAAAAAATCAGGCGTTTGCGCGGCCAGCTCGCCAATGGTGCGAATGCCAAGGCGCGCCAGCTTTTCGTCGGCCTTGGGGCCAATGCCGTTGACCTTGCGGCAAGCCAGCGGCCAGATGCGGGTCTGCAAGTCGGCATTAAAAACGATGGAAATGCCATTTGGCTTGTCGAACTCGCTCGCCAGTTTGGCCAGCAATTTGTTGGGCGCAACACCAATCGAGCAAGTCAGCCCGGTCGCCTCGAAAATGCTTTTTTGAATCAACCGCGCCAGCACCCGCCCGCCTTCGCGCTGACCGCCGGGCACGTCGCTGAAGTCGATGTACACCTCATCGATGCCGCGGTCCTGAACCGTTGGCGCGATGCCGGCAATCGTGGCTTTGAACAGGCGCGAATATTTGCGCACCTCGTCAAAATCAACCGGCAGCACGATGGCCTGCGGGCACAGCTTGGCCGCCTTCATCAGGCCCATCGCCGAGCCCACGCCAAATTGGCGCGCGGCATAAGTGGCAGTGGTGATCACGCCGCGCCCGACATAGTCTTTGAGCAGCGGAAAGTCGGCGACTGGAATAAAGCGGCTGCCCCGCCCCGCGTGGCTCGTTTGCAGCGCTTCATCGATGCGCCGGCGGCCCCCGCCAATGACCACCGGCAAGCCCTTGAGCTGGGGGTAGCGCAGCAGCTCGACCGACGCAAAAAACGCGTCCATGTCGAGGTGGGCAATGCGGCGGGGGTTCACGCCGCCTATTTTCGGTTCAATTCAGCGGTTTGCAGTTTCTCGGTGAGCTTTCGCAGCCGCTGGAAGCACGCTGACGACGCGTGCTGTTGTCTGCCGACAGGCACGGGTCGGCAGGGGAGCAAACTAAAAGGGTCATCCACCACCACGGAGTCTCGTTCCATGAACTACATCACCACACAAGACAACACCAGGCTCTATTACAAAGACTGGGGCTCGGGTCGGCCCGTCATCCTGCTGCACGGCTGGCCGCTGTCGTCTGACAGTTGGGATGACCAGGCCATGGCGATTGCCGCTGCCGGCTACCGCACCATCGCCTATGACCGGCGCGGCTTCGGCCGGTCATCGCAGCCTTGGAGCGGCTACGACTACGACACGCTGGCCGACGACCTGGCCGCCGTCATTGAGCAAACTGGTGCGCAGGATGCGGTGCTGGTGGGGTTTTCAATGGGTGGCGGCGAGGTGGCGCGCTACATGTCGCGGCACGGCGGCAAGAATGTCAGCCGCGCGGCGCTGGTCTCGTCCGTTGTGCCCTACATGCTCAAGACTGACGACAACCCTGAAGGCGTCGATCAAAAAGTTTTTGACGAGATGATCAGCGCGATGAAAGACGACCGCGCCAGGTTTTTTCACGGTTTCTTCAAGGATTTTTTTGGTGTGAGCGTGCTGTCCAAATCAGTCAGCGAGCAAACGCTGCACTGGGCCTGGGGCACCGCCATGCAGGCCAGCCTGAAGGCCACACTCGAATGCGCCAAGTCCTTTGCCACCACCGACTTTCGCGGCGACCTGGACGCCTTCACGGTGCCCACGCTGGTCATCCACGGCACCGATGACAAAACGGTGCCCATTGATGCATCGGGCCGACCCGCAGCACGGACGATTGCCAACACCACGCTGATTGAGTACGACGCTGCGCCGCACGGCATTCAGGTCACTCACAAGAACCAGTTGACCCGGGATTTACTCGACTTTATTCGGCGTTGATGGGCTGCGCCGCCGACCGCTTTGCGAGATGAGCCGCGCCGATCAAACCGGAAAGGTGCCGGGCAACAAAATCCGCTGGTCCACGTTCTGGATGTTCGTGTGGCCGCAAAAGGCCATCGTGATGTCCAGCTCTTTATGCAAAATCTCCAGCGCCCGCGTCACGCCAGCCTCGCCCATCGCGCCCAGGCCGTAAGCCATCGCGCGGCCGATCATGGTGCCGCGTGCGCCAAGTGCCCAGGCCTTGAGCACGTCTTGCCCACTGCGAATGCCGCCGTCCATCCACACCTCAATCTGGTCACCCACAGCGGCGACGATGGGCGGAAGCGCCTCGATGCTGCTTTGCGCGCCGTCGAGTTGCCGGCCACCGTGGTTGCTGACAACCAGCGCGTCAGCCCCGCTCGCAACGGCCAGCTTCGCGTCTTCCACGTCCTGAATGCCTTTGAGAATCAGCTTGCCACCCCACTGCGCCTTGACCCACGCCACATCGGCCCACGACAGCGTCGGGTCGAACTGCTCATTGGTCCAGGCTGAAAGCGAGCGCATGTCGCTCACGCCCTTGACGTGGCCGACCAGGTTGCCGAAGGTGCGGCGGCGCGTGCCCAGCATGCCCAGGCACCAGCGCGGTTTTGTCGCCAGGTTAATGAGATTGGCCAGCGTGGGTTTGGGCGGGGCTGTGAGGCCGTTTTTAATGTCTTTGTGGCGCTGGCCGATCACTTGCAAATCGAGCGTCAATATCAGCGCGCTGCAGCCGGCCTTGCGGGCGCGTTCGATCATCGCCGCCATCGCCGCGCGGTCACGCATCATGTAGAGCTGGAACCAGAAGGGCGCGCCGGTGGCCTCGGCAATGTCTTCAATCGAGCAGATGCTCATGGTCGAAAGCGTGAACGGAATGCCGAACTTGTGCGCGGCCCGCGCCGCCAGAATTTCGCCGTCGGCATGCTGCATGCCACTTAGCCCAACTGGGGCGATGGCGACCGGCATTTTTGTGTCGATGCCGACCATTTTGGTTGCCGTGCTGCGGCCTTCCATGTTGACTGCGACACGCTGGCGCAGCTTGATTTTTTGAAAGTCGCTTTCGTTGGCGCGGTAGGTGCTTTCAGTCCACGAGCCTGAATCGGCGTAGTCGTAGAACATGCGCGGCACGCGCTTTTCGGCCAGCACGCGCAGGTCTTCGATGTTGGTAATGACGGGCAAGGCGGGACTCCTGTGGGGCGGGGTGGGTTTAAGGCGGGGTGGGGTATTTTGGCATTGTGCGATCACCCTCACCCTCACCCCCACCCTCTCCCGCAAGCGGGAGAGGGTGCAAAACCAGGCCGCCAGCCTTTTGCCCCCTCGCCGCCAAAACCACGGGGGGCGCTTCTTGCTCCCTCTCCCCTGTACCCAGGGGAGAGGGCGGGGGTGAGGGGCCTCCGCGACTCGCCATTGGCCCCATTGGCCCCCTCGCCACGCTGGTTAATTCCCCACGCGCCAAGCCTGCGCAAGCCTGCGCAAGCCAACGTGATGTAATCAGGATTTGCTCGAATCCAGAACATGCAAATGGCCCTCACCCGTCTGACCGAATTCGACGCGCTGCGCGGCTTGATGCTGGTGCTGATGACCATCACGCACCTGCCCACGCGGCTCTCGTCGCCGCTCGGCCAGCCCTTCGGCTATGTGTCGGCAGCCGAGGGTTTTGTGCTGCTGTCGGCCTACATGGCCGGGCTGGTTTATGGCCGGACTGCCGTGAAAAAAGGCATACCCGCCATGTCGGATGCTTTCTGGCGGCGCGCCTTCAAGGTCTATGCAAGTCATCTGGCGACCCTGCTGTTTTTGTTCACGCTCATCGCAGGGCTGGGGCTCTCACTCGATCAGGGCGCGGCCAAGAACCTGATGGCCTTTTACCTGGTCGACCCATTTCGCGCGCTGCGCGCCGGTGCCTTGCTGCTCTATAAGCCACCGCTGCTCGACATTTTGCCGATGTACGTGCTGTTCATGCTGGTCAGCCCGTGGTTAATGAGCTGGGGGCTGCGGCGCGGCTGGTCTGGCGTGCTCGGGCTCAGTGCGCTGCTTTGGCTGCTGGCGCAGTTTGGACTGGGGCAGTGGCTGTACGACGCCAAGCTGGCTGTTTTCGGTGGTTTGCTGGCCTTTGACGAAACCGGTGCCTTCGCTTTTTTTGCGTGGCAGTTGCTGTGGGTCGTCGGCCTGTGGATGGGTGCCAGCCGCAGCGAGAAAAACCCGGTGTCATTTGCGCCTGCACCGTGGCTGGTGGTGCTGGCTGTCGGGTTTGCCGTGGTGGCGCTGGTCTGGCGGCATGTGGTTGGTCAGACTCCCTTTGCGTATGGCGTAGCGGCCAATGTCTGGTTCGACAAATGGCAACTGGGACCGCTGCGCTTGTTGAACCTGCTGGCGCTGGGCGTGATCGTGATTCGTTTTAGTCCGGCCCTGCTGGCCTGGAAGCCCAAATGGGTGTTTTTGCAGACGCTGGGCTCGGCGTCGCTACCGGTGTTTGCCGCGCAGCTGGTGATCGTGTTGCTGACGCTGGTGGTATGGGGCGACCTGCCTGCTGCGCGCAGCCCCTGGGGCGATGGCGCATTGCTCATCGCCAGTTTTTTAGCGCTTTATTTGGTGGCCAGGCTGACGCTGTGGGTTGACAGGCAGGCGGCTAAGCTGGCCACGGAGCGCGACCAACGCCGCCAGTTTCACGCCGCGATGAAAGCCGTGGCAAGAGAGGCTGGCGGCAAGCCGCTGCGCTCGCGGCTGTTGTTCAGGCAAGAAAAAGGCAAGCTGGTGTTGAGTCAGCGCACCGGTGACGACAACGCAACCGAAACGCCACCGCCCTTGTTACCCAAGTAGGGCGCGATGATCTCTTGCCACAGCGCGTAGCCGGCCTCGTTCATGTGAAGCATGTCAGCAAGAAACAAGTCGTCTCGGGGTTTGCCGTTGCTCCCCAGCATCGGGTAGTGGGTGTCGATGTACTGCGAATTCGGCAGCTTCTCGAGGTAGCCCTCGATCAGGCGGTTGGTCTGCTGCATCGCCATCAGCAAGTGCTTGCGCGACGGACTGGGCTTGATCGAAATAAAAGCAATTCGCGCCTCGGGTAATTCGGCGCGGACCTGCTCGCTTAAGTGAATAAAGCTCTGCATCACGTCTTGCGGTGAGCGGCCAATCGTCAGGTCGTTCTCGCCGGCATAAATCAGCACCTGCGAGGGCCGGTATTGCAGAACCAGCTCCGTCGCAAAAAAGTTGCATGCTGCCAGGGTGGAGCCGCCGAAGCCGCGGTTGATGATGATGGGCTGCTGGCGAAAGTCTTGCGCCAGATTGGGCCACATGCGAATAGTTGAACTGCCGACAAACAGCACCCCGCCTTGCTGCGGCCGGTTTACCTTGTCTGAAGCCGCAAAAACGTCCAGATCAGGACGCCAGACGGAATGCGTCGTGTCAGCGCTCGGGTCTTTGCTCGGCGCAGGTAGCGGGCTGACGCGGGGTTTGAAAAACGTCGATGGAGTGGGCGCAAGCGAAAACTCGGCCGACGCAGTGCCGCTGAATCCAAGCGCCATCGAGACCGGGGTGGCGAACGCGACCAAGGCGAGCGCGCTGGCGAATCGGGATCGCGGTGTGCGGGCAGCCAGAGAGCTGCTGTGGTGGGGTTTGCAGGCGCGCGCGAGCGCGCTGCGGATCGGTGTGCGGGCAGCCAGAGAGATGCTGTGGTGGGGAGGGGGCGAAAGCGGCAGGTAAGTATGCATAGTCGGGTCACAGCTCAGGTTAGTTTGTCGTGAAACGAGTCGCCATTCCTGGGGAGGATAGGCTTGCGAAATTTGATTCTGGGGCATGGCGGCGGAAAACGGAGTGTTGTCCGGGCAAAGTCTGAGGCTATACGCAGCGCTTGTAGCGGGGGTCGTCAGAGCCCTGATTTCGGCCCTAATTTAAGTAAAAAGTGGCTATAGACCAACAGGGACGGGCGCAAGAAGCTCCTAAATACATAGCGACACACGCGGCCTGTCTGGCAATTTGGACGGTTGAAGTGAATGCTTTCAGCTTGATTTTTGGCGCGCGGTAACAAATCGAAAAAATATGAAAAAGCGGCTGATGCAGGCGGGTTGTCTGGCATCAGCCGCTGGCTGGCCTCGGGAGGCCAGTGGGGTCAAACCGGGGTTAGCGGCGGATGGCGATGTCTGCCAGTGGCTGACCGGTTGCGCCGCCGATACGGGCCGTATCAGCAGTTTGTCCTTTGTAGAACCCCGCCGCGCCTGTTGCCAGGTCGATCTGATACAGCAGGTGCGGATTGGTTGGAACAGCGGGGAATACCGTATTGGGTACCCGCAGGGCACCGAGCACCAGACCGTTGTCACCACCCTTGATGTCCATCGACTGGACTTCGCCAACATCGATCGACAAGCCTCCGACGGGAGTAAGAACCGATCCATCCGCTGGCGTCGGCACGGTGTTCAGGGTGTCAGCGAACTGATCAATCGTATAAAGCGTCGTGGCGGGAGCAGGTGTGACGCCGGCAGGCGCTGCAAAGTTGTTGGAGTAAGCCACCGCCGTAGCCCTGCCAGCGGCGAAAGGCGCCGTTCCTTCGGTCGCAACAGCAGTCGTGCCGCTAATGTCGATGGCAAGGTTCTGCCCACCAAAACTCACGACTCGCAGAACATCCGCTGCCGGGTTGAAGTCCACCGCGTAGCTGGTACCGCCATCGGTCGCGTAGTCGGTAACGACACGCCGTCCAGTGGCTGCGCCGGTTGTCGCATTGATGGTGTACAGAACGCCTTGGCCACCGTTTCCGATGGTCGCAAAGGCCCACAGCACGCCATCGACAGGACGGAAATCGATGCCTTTGACAATATCGCCACCGAGGATGCCGGTGATGGGCAGGTTGTTCGTCGTGTTTGGCGTCGCTGCGTTGAATGTGACCAACAGGTTTAGCGTGGTGCGGTCATCAACCAGACCGACAACGTTCGCCGCCGTCTGGACACCCGCCGCAGGAACCAGCGTCAAGCCCAGCACATCTTCGCTGTTGACATTGATCGCGCCACCCGCAACCACGGTCGCAGCCGGTGCAGCCGTCGCCGCGAGGTTGATGCGGTACAACGAAGTCGTCGTGCCCACCTTCAAAGCTGCATAACCGACGTTGTTTGCACCGTCGATGTCA
>JANOOO010000288.1:0-18369 GCA_031421375.1 Polaromonas sp. | reverse complement strand
AAGGCCGCCAGCGCCACGCCGGTACACACCAGCGCCAGCATGTGCAGCGGGTGAATCAGGCGGTCGCTCAGGTAGCCCCAAACGACGCGCCCGATGACGCCGCCGGTCTGCGACAGGCCCAGCAACGAACCTGCCACCAGTGCGGTCAGCGCCAGCTCTGACGTCAGGTAAGTCACGAGGTAGCTGGCGAAGGCGATTTGCATGCCCGACAAAATGAAAGACACGGCGGCCAGCGTGCGCAAGCCGGGGTGTTGCCAGATCACCTCCAGTGGTGCCAGGAACGATGCCCACAGCTGCCGCGCCGTCCAGCTTGCCGGCACGTCCGAAGCAGTCTGCGCATCAAGCGCGCGCTGAATGGTTTGCGCCCCGGCCGCAGTGGCAATGCAGGCCAGCGCCAGCACCGCCAGCGTCACGGCCCAGCCGCTGGCCAGGGCCAGCGGCGGCACGCAAAACCCGCTTAGCGCCACGCCGAGCGGCACGCCGGTTTGCTTGATTGAAAACACCAGATTGAGCCGCTTCGCCGATGTGGTGCGAATCAGGATGTGCGAGCTTGCAGGCGTGATCGGCCCGTAACCGAGGCCGACCAGTAGCGCGGCCGGGAACAGCGCCGCCGGCGCCCCCGCCGCCAGCGCCAGCCCCAACGCCGACAGCAGCAGCCCGATCTGGCTGGTGCGCACGGCCCCGAGCCGCTCGACCAGCGACCCGGCCGACAGGCTGCCGATCACCGCGCCGACATAGGCCAGCAGCACGTACAGCCCGATGCCGGCCGTGCTCAGGCGGGGCGTGCCGGGTGCCACCGGCACCAGCACCGGCACCGCCATCAAGGCCAGCGCGCTGACTGCCTGAATCAGCAGCGTGATCAGCAGCGGCAGGGCTGACTTCATCCAAAAAACGTGCGCAGGCTGGGCAAGGTTTCGAGCTGGGCGATGCGCTCATAAAGCGCCACGTCGGCACCGCCGTTGTAGGCGGGCAGGGCAGCGGTCGCCAGGCAGTCGAGAAACTTTCTGCGCAGGCCCGCTTCCGTTAGCGGCAGCCCGGCGCTGCCACGCGCAAAGCGGATGTCGCCGGAGTCGAACGACCTGCCGTCGTGCAGTTCAATGACGACCCGGTCGGCATACGAGAAAGCCGGGTCGAGCGGGTCGGGGCGGTGTGTGATGTCAATGACCACCTTTTCAAACAACGCGCGCACATCGCTGCGCGCCACGAATGGGTCGGTGAGCTGCGCCAGGCCGACTTTGCGTTCGACCAGCGCGGCAGCAATGGCAAATTCAGCGCTGAACTTGGCTTCCAGCCCGGTCTGGGGCCGGTGGTTGCGCAGCATTGACGCCTGCGCTGGCCCGATCGTGACGCGCACCTGCTTCACCTGCGCCGGCAATATGTTTTCGCGCATGGCAATGTCCACCACGCCGTCGATCACGCGGTGGCCTGAATAGCACACCGGGTAGCCCTTGACTGACAGGCCGCTGTCAAGAATGCGCAGCCTGCGGCTAAGTTCGGCCGGGCGCTCCCGGTCAATGCGGCCAGCTGGCGACAGCGCGTGCAGGTAGCCGGCCGGGTGCTCGAACACGTCGGGCGAGGAGGTCAAGCCGAGCTTCGACAACTGCACCGCCTCAATGCCGGCCGCAGCGGCGCGGCCCGCGTGGAAGGGCTTGGTCATGGTGCCGAAGTTGACGGCCAGCCCGCTCGCCATGCTGGCCGCAATCGCCAGCGCCTGGCGCGTTTCTGGCTGCGGTAGCCGGTTCAGATAAGCGACAGCGGCAGCGGCTGCGACCGGGCCGAAAACCCCGGTCGGGTGCCAGCCCTTGAGGTGGTATTGGTCGCTTTCACGCGAGAACAATTCAGCCCACACCTCATAGCCGACCACATAGGCGCGCAGCGCCTCCAGGCCCGATGCATTGAGCCGGTGGCCCTCGGCCAGAATGGCAGGCACCAGCACCGTGCTGGTGTGCGCTGACAGCGCCACGTCGTCGTAGTCGAGTGCATGCGCCGCAACCGCGTTGATCAGCGCGGCCTGCCGGGCCGGCAGCATGAGGCTGGCGAAGGGCACGGGGGCTTCGGCCGGCGTTCGCATCTCACCGGCATGCTTGAGCATGATTTTGACGACCGGCTCGCTGCTGCCCGCGAGCATCGTGGCGGTGGTGTCGATGAAGCCGATGCGGGCGATGGCGAGCGCTGCCTGCTCGTCTGCGCTGCTCTTGCCGAAGCGGGGCTGGGCAACATAGGCTGCGAGTTGTTGGGTTAGGCTGTTCATGGGGTTTCCAAATAGAAAAGAGTGGGGGACGTGGTGCGGGGTTGGCCGCTCAGCGCCCCTTGAAGTTGGGTTTGCGTTTTTCATTGAAGGCCAGCATCCCTTCCACGCGGTCTTCGGTATCGACCAGGTGGTTATACGCCTCGACCTCGAAGCGCAGGGCGGTGCGCAGCTCCATCTGGCCGCCGTAGCGGATCGATTTTTTCACCTGCCGCACCGACAGCGGCGCGTTGCTGGCAATCACGCACGCAGTTTCCAGTGCTGCAGCCAGCAGGTCGGCGGGCGCGTGCAACTGGTTGGCGAGGCCCCAGCTTGCGGCCTGCTGCGCATCGAAGGGTCGGCCGGTCAGGATGATCTCGCGGGCGCGGCGCTCGCCGACGGCGCGCGGCAGGTTCTGCGTGCCGCCCGCGCCCGGCATGATGCCCAGCGTCACCTCGGTTAGAGCAAAGCGCGCTGCGTCGCTGGCGTAGATGAAGTCGCAGCACAGCGCCATTTCCAGGCCACCGGCGTAGGCATGGCCGTTGACTGCGGCGATCACGGGCACCGGCAAATCAATCAAGGTCCAGTACATGCGTTCAAACAGCTCGTGCTGCCTGCGCCACTGCTCAGGCGTCATGTCCTTGCGTTCTTTCAGGTCGCCGCCAGCGCAGAAAATCTTTTCGCCCGAGCCAGTCAGCACGATGCTGCGTACCTCGCCGGGGTCTTCGGTCAGGCGGGTCCAGATGTCGAGCAGGTCGCGGGCCATTTGGGTGTTGAGCGCGTTGCCGACTTCGGGCCGGTTCAGCGTGACTTGCAGCACGTGGGGCGCGGCCATCTCGGTGGCCACAGTGGGGTAATCGGGCAGAGGGGTCATGTGACGCGATATTCCTTGCATCGATTGCTTATATTGCACAGAGCGCTGTGAGACGGTTCGGACAGATTTTGTCGGTCGGGCAAAGGCAGGCGGGGCGTTGGCTCAGTCCTCAGCCTCAGTCCTCAGTCTCGGGCTTGCGCGGCGGTTTCGATCGGGGTGGCTGGCTGGTGTGAATCAGCATCGTGGCTTTGTCCATTTCGCCTGCAAGCAATTCAGGCACGGCCTTCAGGCAGCGCGTGATGCAGTCGTCAATGGCATGGTGATGTTCGCCAGACGGCTTTTTCAATACCCAGTTGATGACCTCGGCTTTCACGCCAGGGTGGCCGATACCCAAACGTAGCCGCCAATAGTCGCCGGTGCCGAGCTGTGCATGAATGTCGCGCAGGCCGTTGTGGCCCGCATGGCTGCCGCCGAATTTGAGTTTGACCTGGCCGGGAACGATGTCGAGCTCGTCGTGCGCGACCAGAATTTCCTCCGGCGCGATTTTGAAGAATCGCGCCAGCGCACCCACTGATTTGCCCGACAGATTCATAAAAGTCAGCGGCTTCAGCAGCCAGACATTCTGACCGCTGATGCTGATGCGGGCGACCTGCCCGAAGTAATTTTTATCGAGCGCCAGCGGCGCCTTGAGCTCGCGCGAGAGTGCGTCGAGCCACCAGACGCCGACGTTGTGGCGCGTGGCTTCGTATTCAGGGCCCGGGTTGCCCAAGCCGACAAATAGTTTGATCATGTTGAGCTTGATGGGGAGTCAGCGCGAGGCGGTCGTGCATCGGCTTCGGGCTGAATTATCGTTGCGTGATTGCGCAGTCTCGCTGCCCCTTAACCGCAAGTGTGCGGGGCATTCAGAACGACCAAAAAAAATAGCCCTTGACCCCATTTGGAGTCAAGGGCCTGCTGGCCTTTTCAGGCCGCTGCACAGGGCTTTGAATTATTTCTTGGCAGCTGGCTTGGCAGGGGTTTTGGCGGCAGGCGCAGCAGCTGCTTTGGCGGCTGGCTTGGCACCGGCCTTGCCACCTTTAGCGTCTTTTGCGTCGGCTGCGGGTGCCGCAGCTTCGGCCGCTGCCGGATCGACTTCTTCAACGATGGCCGACACGGAAACGAGCACCGGGTTGTCCTGGCCCTTGGCGACAAACTTCACGCCTTTTGGCAGCTTGATGTCTTTAAGGTGCAGAGGCGCGCCTTTTTTGAGACCAGACAAATCGATGTTGATGAACTCGGGAACATCTGCGGGGAAGCACGAGACAGTCAAGTCGGTCATCACGTGGTTGACCAGGCAGTTTTCAGCTTTGACCGCTGGCGACTCTTCTTCACCGCTGTAGTGCAGGGGGACTTTCATGGTCAGGCGGGTACGCGCTTCAACGCGCTGGAAGTCAATGTGCAAGACCTGCTGCTTGAACGGGTGCATCTGCAAGTCACGCAGCAACACTTTTTGGTCTTTGCCAGCGAGTTCCATCTCAAGGATGGACGCGTGGAAGGCTTCTTTCTTGATGGCGTGCCACAGGGCGTTGTGGTCAAGCTCGATCAGGATCGGCTCGCCAGTGCCACCGTAAACAATGCCGGGCGTGCGGCCCGAAATGCGGAGACGGCGGCTCGCACCCGTACCCTGCATGGCGCGCTCAAAAGCGACGAATTTCATCGTGTTTCTCCTAAAAGGGCGGGCCGCGACCAGCTCACCCCGATTTCAAAAGACCGCCGAAACCAATTTGTTCAGGCGGCCGCTTTTTGCTTCAGTTAAGGACCATCAAAAAAGATTGTCCTGCTCCGAAAACAAACTCATGACCGACTCTCCGTTGGCAATACGCTGAATCGTTTCTGCAATCAGCGGAGCCACGGAAAGCTGGCGTATTTTCTTGCAACCCTGGGCATGTTGGCTCATCGGAATGGTGTTGGTGATGACCACTTCATCGAGCGCATGACTTTGTGCGATGCGCTCGATGGCGGGCCCTGAGAACACCGCGTGCGTGCAATAGGCATAAACCTTTTTGGCGCCGCGCTCCTTCAGCACCTCGGCCGCCTTGAGCAGCGTGCCAGCGGTGTCGATCATGTCGTCCATGATGACGCAGTTGCGACCGTCAATGTCGCCGATGACATGCATCACTTCAGACACGTTCGCCTTGGGGCGACGCTTGTCGATGATGGCCATGTCGCAGCCGAGCTGCTTGGCCAGCGCACGGGCACGCACCACGCCGCCGACATCGGGCGAGACGACCATCAAATCGGTGTAATTTTTGAGCCGCAGGTCTCCGAGCAGAACTGGCGAGGCGTAAATGTTATCGACTGGAATATCAAAAAAGCCCTGAATCTGGTCGGCGTGGAGGTCCATCGTCAACACCCGCGAAACGCCGACTGCCTGCAGCATATTGGCGACGACCTTGGCGGTGATGGGCACGCGGGCCGACCGCGGACGACGGTCTTGCCGGGCGTAGCCGAAATACGGAATGACGGCGGAGATGCGCTCGGCCGAGGCGCGTTTGAGCGCATCGACCATGATCAGTAATTCCATCAGGTTGTCGTTGGTCGGCGCGCAGGTGGACTGAACCACAAACACGTCGCGGGCGCGAACGTTCTGCTGGATTTCAACCGTCACTTCGCCGTCAGAGAAACGGCCAACGTGGGCTGCGCCCAGCGAAATACCCAGATGCTCGGCGATCTCCAAGGCCATGCTCGGGTTGGCATTGCCGGTGAAAACCATGAAGTCGGGATGATGCGTTTGCATAGAAGACCCAGCTGAAACTTGAACTCAATGCAAGCGCAATGATTCTGGTGTGACCGGCGACGAAGAGACTGAAAAGTCGCCACCAGTTCCTGACCCGAATGCACTGCTATAAAACACAAAAATCCAGGGCAAGCACGGGAGAAACCGCTGTCTGGCTCAAACAAAACGCGTCTCGTGAGCGGGGCGGGAAGATCGCCGGTTGCAGGAGCAAGGCCGGTGGCTTTGCTGGCCCGCCGCGAGGATGCGGTAAACGCAGACCGCGCAACGTGGTGCGCGGTTCGGACAAATTTTGGCAGGGGTGGAAGGAGTCGAACCTGCGAATGCCGGAATCAAAATCCGGTGCCTTAACCAACTTGGCGACACCCCTACACGGGTAAGTTGCAATTGCTGCAAAGGGGCTGCCCCCCGCGCAGACTGTGCTGCAACCGACCCATAAAACACTAAAAAAACTCTCTCTTGCATTCCACTTTTCGAACTGCTTTTTACCAGCCCGCCAGCGGATGCGTCTCCAGACTGCCGCAAACTCGAAGCATCCAGCCAAATGGAGCGGCTGGCAAACTCTGACCTGGCGGCAGCGGTGCGAAAACGGCACTTCCAGAGCCGGTCATTCGCGCTTCAAGCTGTTGAGCCGACAGCCAGGCAAGCGCCTGGTCAATCTGCGGGCACAGCTTTTGTGCAACCGGCTGCAGGTCGTTTCTGCCAAATTTCCAGATTGAACTTAAATCCTGAAAACTGGCTGCTTCGTTGTTTGCAGCAAAGCCTTGGATTGTAGCAGTTGATGTATTTCGCTTGAGGTCGGGCGAGCTGAAAATGTCCGCAGTCGAAACCCCTTCACGCGGCTTGAGAACGGCAAAACGCGCTGGCGGCAACGCGATGGGAGTGACGTCATCGCCAATTCCCTGGACCCAGGCCGAACCACCAGCGAGAAAAAATGGCACGTCGGCACCCAGAGACAGCGCCAGCTTGAGCAGCTGTGCCGGTGGCAAGCGCACACCCCAAAGCCGCTGTAGCGCCAGCAGGCAGCTCGCGGCATCGGACGAGCCGCCGCCCATGCCGGCTTGCGCCGGGATGCGCTTGCACAAGCCAATGTGAACACCAAGCTCGGTGCCGCAAGCTTGCTGCAGGGCCTTCGCGGCTCGCACGGTCAGGTCGTCGTCTGGCAGCAATGCGGGGCTGGGCAGATTGCCGGCATCAGGCAGGTCTTCCCGGGTGATGCCGCCGTCGGCGCGCAGCTCGAAATGCAGCGTGTCGCACCAGTCGATCAGCAGGAAGACAGATTGCAACAGGTGGTACCCGTCCGGGCGGCGGCCAGTGATGTGCAAAAAGGCGTTGAGCTTGGCCGGTGCGGCCACGTCGTAGATGGCTTTCACAGAAACGGTGTCAGGGCTCAAGCACCACACGCAATTCGGCTTGCGGAGCTGGTTGCAGACGTTTGGCGATGATTCTGCCGTCGGCATGGCGCGACAGATCGGCCGTCCAGCCGCCCACGTTGGCGGGGGTGCCTTGCAACCAGGCAAAAAGTGCGTCGAGCGGAATCACCGACCCGGTGGCGCTGCGCGTCAATTCATCGACCGACTCGAAGTGCCGGACCTTCCCGTTACCCGAGTCAAGTTCAGCGCGGCCGGGCGACCAGCGCAGGATGCTGACGACGGTGCCAAGCGGGCTGAAAAGCGTCATGTCACCGCGCGATGGCTCGCCATTGAGCGCAAAACTGCCGGAAAAGGACTGAGGCGGCTCCTCGGCGACCTGGAGGCTGATGCGCCCGCTCCAGGCTCTTGTTTCAATGCCATTTGTCTGTTTTAACCCCGGTGGACGGGCGCAAGCTGCTACTAAAAAAATAGCGACTGCGACGCCTGCAAGATTCAAGCAGCGACGCAGCAGAGGGTCCCTATGGGCGAGCCTGCCAGCCGCGCCGGGTTCAGAGCGGTACACGCAAGCGCTTCAGGGTTTCAACGAGGGTTTCGTTGTCGGGGTTCAGCAGCTTGCCCTCTTTCCAGATCGCCAGGGCGCGTTCGCGCTGGCCCAGACTCCATAGCACTTCGCCATAGTGAGCGGCGATTTCCGCGTCGGGCCGGGCGCGGTAAGCAGCGTCGAAAATGCGGGCCGCTTCGGCCTTGTTGCCCAGACGAAACTCAACCCAGCCCAGGCTGTCGCGAATGAACGGGTCGGCTGGCGCAAAGCTAAGTGCTTTTTCAATCAATTGCTTGGCCTCAGGCAGGCGCACGCTGCGGTCGGCGAGCGAGTAACCCAGCGCGTTGTACGCATGGTGATAGTCGGGCTTGAGTTTGATGATCTGGCGCAACACGCGCTCCATCTCATCGAGCAAGTCCAGCTTCTCGGCGACCATCGCGTGGTCATAGAGCAGCTCGGTGTCTTCCGGCGTGGCCTGCAGCGCCTTGACGAGCAGGTCGTAAGCCGGGCGGTATTGCTTTGCGTCGCGCAGCAGGTTGACCTCGGCGTTCAACTTTTGCCTGGCTTCGAAGGGCGTTTTTTCGGGCAGCTTGCGAATGAGTTCCCGGCCCTGGTCGAGTTTGCCTTGCGAGACCAGGATTGAGGCGCGCCTGATTTGCGCTTGAGCCAGTTCCTCTGAGTTCTCAATTTTTCCCAGCCATGCTTCTGCCGCCACGAAGTTCTTGCGCTTTTCCGCTACCTGGGCGAGTGCCAGGTAGGCCTGCGACAGGCCGAGATTGCGCTCAGTTTCGGGTGCGTTGGCCTTTTCTGCCAGGGCGACATATCGCTCCAATGACAGTTGCGCCTGCGGCAATTGGTTGTCCTGTGATTGCAGCGTTCCCAGGACCAGCCAGCCCTCTGCAAAATCGGGCCGCTCGCGCGTGATGATCTGCAATTGAGCCGTTGCTTCAGCGAAGCGCTGGGCGTCGAGCAACGCGCGAGCAAACCCGAGCCTGAGCTCGCTCAATGATTTGGGGTTGTTGTCCAGATATTTGCGAACCAGCGGCTCGGCGCCGGGTAACTTCGACTCCATCAGATCCAGCGCTACGAGGGCTGCGGCGTCAGACTGGCGGTTGGCTGAAAACGCGCGTCTTGTGGCCTCAAGCGCTGATGCATGCTCGCCCGCGCCCATACGCATGCGGGCAACGGCCGCCCAGGCGTCGGCGGCTGTGGCCGGGTCGGCCAGGCTGCTGGCCAATGCTTCTTCAATCACGCTTGCGGCAAGCTTTTTGTCACTGGCACGCGCAAATGCAAGCGGAATGCCGGCCAGTACCGTGGCGCGTTCGGCGGGCAGGGACAGTCGCAGCTCGGTTTGCAGCGGCTCCCGCGCCTCAGCCAGACGGCCCAGGACGATCACGATCTGAAGAACGTAGCGGTTGGCTTCACGCGAGTTCGGCAGCGCTTCCTTCCAGGCCAGGGCGGCCTGCAGGGCGTTGTCGCCTGAGCGCGCCCGCAGGGCGATTTCGGTCGCGCGTTTGTAGAGCTCGGCATCGCCGGTCTTGCGTGCCGCGTCCAGAATCAATGCAAACCCGGCTGCGGCACCGCCATCCTGGGCCGTGATTTCACCGACCAGCAACTGATAAAAGAGCTGGCTGTTGAGAGCCGATGTGGGTGCGGTCAGTTCGGCGCGCGCTTGCGACAGACTGGAGGCCGGATCGGTCAACGGTTGGGCCGGTGTTTGGGCACACGCCGACAGTAGCGAAAGACACCAATAGCCGAGTAGCAAGCCGCTGAGTTTTGTCATCGAAGCATGATAATTGAACGCTGCTCATGCGGCTTCCGTTCTGCGGCATGTGTCGCATCCCCATAAGCGAGGCGCAGCACCTGACCTGCCTTGAAAGTCCAGCCAAAACCATGCCAGAACTACCCGAAGTCGAGGTCACCCGCCTGAGTTTTGTTGATCGTATTTCCGGGGCGATCATCGAGTCGGTAGGGCTGGGAAAGCCGCTGCGCTGGCCGCTTGGCTGCGTGCCCGAGCGGCTTCGCGGCTTGACAGTACTGGCGGTGCGCCGGCGAGGCAAATACCTGCTGATTGATCTGAGCGAGGGCTTGCTGCTGGTCCATCTGGGCATGTCTGGCAGCTTGAACTTCGGTGGACCTTTTCCCTTGCCTGGAAAACACGATCATTTTGATATGGTGACCAATCGGGGCACGCTGCGGCTTACTGATCCGCGCCGCTTTGGCGCGGTCGTGTTCGCATCGGGTGAGGCCGATGGGGTGGCACGCAAGCTGCTCGGCAGTCTAGGCGTTGAGCCGCTCGGCGATGACTTCGGTGCAGTCGCATTTCACAAGGCGCTAAAGCTTCGGCATTCAGCCATCAAGCAAGTGTTGCTGGGTGGTCAAACGGTGGTCGGCGTAGGTAATATTTACGCTTCTGAAGTGCTTTTTCTGGCCGGGATTCGGCCGACAATTCGTGCTTCGAGCCTGAGCGCACCACGCGCCGCACGCCTTCACGCGGCAATCCGACAGGTCTTGACGCAGGCGGTGCAGCAAGGTGGCAGCACACTGCGGGATTTTAAGAACGCCCACGGTGAAGCCGGTAACTTTCAGCTAGCCGCGCACGTCTATAACCGGGCCGGACAGCCATGCAGGGTGTGCGCATCGCCCGTCAAGAGTCTGCGCCAGGGACAGAGGTCAACTTTTTACTGTGCGCTGTGTCAAAAACGATAAATTGGCGGGTCGATCAGCGCTCGGCGCATGTTGCTGAATGCTATATTGATCGATAACTAATTCACAATCTTCCATGTCTTTCAATGAACAATTTGACCGGCACGCCACATGGCGGCGGGATTTTGCTATACGGCTGAAAGCGCTGGTCGAATGGATGAAAGATCAGGACCTGCTTGATGCGGCAGTCGAAGAGAAATTGCGCCTGCTTGAGCTGCAGGTTCGCAATGACAAGGTTCTGGTGGCCTTTGTCGCCGAATTTTCGCGTGGCAAGTCCGAGCTAATCAATGCGATTTTCTTCGCCGGTTACGGCAGGCGCATCATGCCGGCCAGCGCGGGGCGAACCACAATGTGTCCGACAGAACTCGGTTACGACCCCGATGTGCCGCCCTGTTTGCGCCTGCTGCCCATCGAAACGCGTTTGCAACTGCAGGCTTTGATGGAGTGGCGTCTGGCGCCCGAAAAATGGACGCGGGTCGATCTCGACGTCAATGACCCGGAGCAGTTGGCGCGCGCCATGGAAAAAGTGTCGGAGGTTTGCCATGTCTCGCTAGACGAAGCGCGCGCACTCGGGTTTTGGCACGACAACTCGCCTGAAGAAAATCCGGTTGTTCGCGCGGATGGACTGGTCGAAGTGCCGAGATGGCGTCATGCATTGATCAACATTGCCCACCCGCTACTCAAACAGGGCCTGGTCATTTTGGACACGCCGGGACTCAATGCGATTGGTGCCGAACCCGAGCTCACAGTGAGCCTGATTCCGCAGGCGCATGCGGTGGTTTTTATCCTCGCTGCCGATACCGGCGTGACCCGGTCTGATCTGGCAATCTGGCGAGAGCACCTGATCACAGAGGGCGATGGGGTCAAGCCCCGTCTAGTGGTGTTAAACAAGATCGACACCCTGTGGGACGCGCTTAGCACGCCAGAGCAGATCAATGCACAAATAGATCGGCAAAGAGCGACTTCTGCAGAAATTTTAGGCTTGCCTAAATCACAGGTGATCGCGGTTTCTGCCCAAAAGGGCTTGGTTGCCAAGGTTACCGGCGATCAAAACTTGCTTGAAGCGAGCCAGTTGCCAGGACTTGAACGAGCCTTGGCTCATGGCGTGATGAGCCAGCGCCAAACCATGTTGCGCGCGGCGGTAGCCGATGGTATAGCGGAGTTGCGCGGGCAGGCCAGTCGCGCACTTCAGGTCAGACGAAGGGATCTGACCGAACAGTTGCTTGAACTGCGGGGTCTGCGCGGCAAGAACACCTCGGTGATCAGGCAAATGCGCAACCGCATTCTTGAGGAGCAAGATGAGTTTGATGCCAGCAGCGCCCGGATTCAGGCGGTTCGCTCAGTCCATCTTAAGTTGCTTAACGAAGTCTTCGAGCTATTGGGAACGCCCTCAATGCGAGTCGAGTTGGCGGCGCTTATCGACATGCTTAAACGTTCCGGAATCAAGCTCGGCGTTAATCGCGCCTATGGTCAGACTTTTTCGCGACTGCGTGCGGTGCTGCAAAAAGCCGACCGAATCAACACCGATATTCACACCATGCTGGCAGCTTCTTTTCGGCAACTTAATTCAGACTTCGCATTTTCATTGCAGGCACCCAATGAGCCCAACTTCGCAGCCTACGACGCTGACTTGGGGAAGATCGAACAAAGTCACCTGCAGTATCTTGGCGTGCGCAACACCCTGAAGCTGTCGCAGGGTGATTTTTCAGAGCGCCTGGTTCGTGCGCTTTCAACGCGTCTTCGCGCTGTATTTGAGTCTGCATTGACTGAAGTCGAACTCTGGAACAAATCCGCCAGTGCGCAACTGGACGCACAACTTCGCGAGCGCCGACGTACCTTTCGACGACGGCTTGAGGCCATTGAGCGTATCCAGGCTGCGGCTTCAGGGCTGGACGACCGGATTGCCGAAATCAAAGAGCAGGAGCAGCTACTTGGAGACCTCGACGCCCGATTGGCGCAGCTCACCCACGCTTTGATGGTCGATGGCGAGCCCGATTTTTCCGCTCACACCGTACCGGCCGTGCTTCGCACCGGCAGACTTATTGGCACTGCATGACTGGCACCGGGTTGCATGCCAGGCCACCGCGTGGGGTCGGTCGCAAATTGATGGCGTTTCGTCGGTAATGCCGATTGCGCAGTCGCCTCGCTTTGCGCTGGAAATCATTCGCTGGCAGGTCGCCCATGGGCGCAATGCACTGCCCTGGCAGGGCACGCTTGATCCCTATCGGGTTTGGCTATCGGAGATCATGCTTCAGCAAACGCAGGTCGTGACCGTGCTGGCTTATTACGACGCGTTCACCAAACGATTTCCCAACGTCCGGTCGCTGGCCAGCGCCTCGCAGGACGACGTATTGGGCCTGTGGAGTGGGCTGGGTTACTACAGCCGGGCTCGTAATCTGCACCGTTGTGCCGAGCAGGTGGTCCGGCTGCACGGGGGCCGTTTTCCACCCACGGCGGTCGAACTTCAGACTTTGCCCGGCATTGGCCGCTCAACAGCTGCCGCAATTGCCGCCTTCTGTTTTGGCGAGCGCGTCGCCATTCTTGACGGCAATGTCAAACGCGTCTTGAGTCGCCTATTGGCCTATGAGGGAGACCTAGCCCGTAAATCCTGTGAAGGCGAGCTGTGGATGCACGCAAACGCATTGCTGCCGCCCGGCAATGACCATCAAAGCTTGATCAGCTACACACAGGGTGTGATGGATTTGGGTGCGACCGTTTGTACGGCGAGGCGACCTTTGTGCTCTGTTTGCCCAGTGCAGGCCATCTGCGCAGCGCACGCAAACGGGAAGCCCGAAAACTTCCCGGTCAAAAGTCGGCTTGTGAAGCGCGGCACACTGGAATTAACGATGGCATGGGTCACTGCCGATGATGGCCGGTTGTGGCTTGAAAAACGACCCTCTTCGGGAATCTGGGGCGGATTGCACTGCTTTCCGGTTTTCGAGTCCGACAATGACCTTGAATCGGCCATGCCGCATGACAGTCGCCCACAGATGGAGCGCTTGCCAGGCTTTGTGCATGTGTTGACCCACAAGGACCTGCATATTTCTCCCTGGCGCATCAGGCTTGATCGCGCCAGCAGCTTCAAGCAGGCAATGCCTGCCATGACAGGGCAGGGCGCGTGGCACGAGCCGGAACACTGGCGCGAGCTGGGCCTGCCAGCACCCATTCGAAAACTGCTTGAAATCGATAGTGCTCGTTAGTCGATCAACCAGACAACGCTCGGCCGCCTTGTCGTTGACGCCATCTGAAATTTACGCTTTAGCATTCGGGCGCGCATCAAGTTCGCGGTGGCGTGTCAGCGTGGGCCACAACTTGCAATAAATTTTTGCCAGCGCTTCGACCAGATAGACAGATCGATGCTGACCGCCAGTGCAGCCGATGGCGACGGTGACATAGCTGCGGTGATCGCGTGCCAGTGCGCCGAGCCAGTTCTCAAAAAAAACTTGAATGTCGGCCAGCATCGCAGCAACATCGGGTTGTGATTGAAGGTAATGAACGACCGGCTGGTCGAGGCCGGTGAGTTCGCGCAGCCCGACTTCGTAATGAGGGTTTGGCAGCATCCGTACGTCGAAGACAAAATCAGCGTCAAGCGGAACACCGCGCTTGAACGCAAACGATTCAAAAACCAGAGTCAGCTGCACGGTGGGTATTGAAATCAGCGACTTAACGTAGCCCTGCAACTGCGATGCACGAATCATGCTGGTGTCCAGCGTGTGTGCAGTCTCGCGCATTTCCCCGAGCAATTCGCGTTCGAGTTCAATGGCATCGACGAGAGCCCGGTGCTGATCCGATGCCTCAATGCGCGACAACGGGTGGAGTCGCCGGGTTTCTGAAAATCGCCGCACCAGAGTCTCAGTGCTGGCATCCAGAAAAAGCGACTGAACGGTGTAGCCCCGTCCACGAAGCAGGTGCAGTTGCTGCGGAACCAAATGCAGTGAGGTCGCGCTTCGCACGTCCATCGCAATCGCAACCTTTGATGCACCATGGTGTTGCTCCAGCTCGATGAGCGCAAGCAGCAACTCGGGCGGCAGGTTATCAACACAGTAGTAACCGGCGTCCTCAAGTGCATGCAGCGCGACTGACTTGCCTGAGCCGGCCATACCGGTGATCAAAACGATTTCGAGTGCGGGTGTCATGACCGAAGCAGCTCCTGGGCATGCGCCAGCGTGACGCTGGACAGCTTCGCACCAGACAGCATGCGGGCGAGTTCGCTCACGCGCTGGTCCCTGTCTAGCGTTTTGACTGTGCTGGCAGGATGGCCGTTTTCGGTCAGCTTTGCGACCAGCAGATGATGGTCGGCGCAGGCCGCAACTTGCGGCAGGTGCGTCACCGCCAGGACTTGCCGGTCTTTGCCAAGCTGCTTCATCAAGCGGCCAACGCTCTCGGCGACCGCGCCACCGACACCTGCATCAACTTCGTCAAAAATGAGCGTCTGCGCTTCGCCGAGCTGGCTCGTCGTTACAGCAATGGCCAGCGCAATTCGGGAAAGCTCGCCGCCTGAAGCAACTTTGCCAACGGCTCGCGGCGTGCTGCCGCTATGACCGGACACCAAAAATTCCGCTTGCTCGATGCCGTACTCTGCAGGTTCGTCAAGGGCCGACAGTCGCACCTCAAACTTGCCGCCGTCCATACCGAGGCCCTGCATCGCCTGGGTAATGGATTTAGCAAGCAAAGGCGCGGCTTTGCGGCGCGCTGCTGATACGCGGGCGGCCTCCGCCGCGTACGCCGACTCGGTATCAGCCAGGCACTTTTCAAATTGCACCAGGTCAGCCGCCTGATCGAGTTTGCCGAGATCCGCCTGCCATGATTGAAGCAGCCCGGGCAAATCAGCTGGATCGCGCTTGTAACGCCGTGCGATGCTGATCCACATTGACAAGCGATCATTGATTTTTTCGAGATCGTGCGGTTCAAGATCGGCGTGCCGAACATAGCCGTTCAAGGTGTGAGCCGCGTCTTCAATCTGCGCAAGTGCAGCTTCAAGTGCATCGATAGGATTCCCGAATTGCGGCTCAATGCTGGCATGCTGGCGTAGCGCGGCAACCGCCCTCGTGACCAGGGCTGCGGCATTTTCATTGGCGTCGGACAAGGCGTTTGACGCGGTATAAACCGCCTCTCGCAGCGATTGCGCATTGGACAGGCGCGAATGCCGCGCGTTGAGCTCTTGCCACTCGTCGATGGCGGGTGCCAGTCGATCAACTTCAGTGATCTGCCACAGCAGCCGCTCTCGCTCCAGCACGATGCTGCTTTGAGCGGCGCGTGCAACTGCCAGCTCTTTTTGTGCCGTGCGCAACGCCTGCCAGCATTGCGACAGGGTTCCGGTTTTGAGCCGGGCGTACGAGTCGAGCAGGCCGCGAACGGACTCTGGACGCGTCAGGCTTTGCCAGGCATGCTGACCGTAAATATCAATCAGGTGGGCAGAAATTTCCTTGAGCTGCGCGGCCAGTGCGGCGCTGCCGTTGATCCAGCAACGGCTTCTGCCTTGCGAATCTATGGTTCGACGTAGCAGCAAAAAATCAGAAGATTCATAGCCGGCCTGCTCAAGCCATGGTTTCAGCCCAGGCGGGCAGTCAAATTCGGCGCTGATCTCGCAGCGGCTGGCACCCTCGCTTATCACGCCCACATCGGCACGCGAACCTAGCGCAAGCTGCAGTGCGTCAATGAGGATGGATTTGCCTGCACCGGTCTCGCCGGTCAGAACTGAAAAGCCGCTGGACAGGTCGAGGTCAAGCTCACGCACGATGACGAAATTGCGCAGGGAAATGCTTTTGAGGCTCATGAGGAGTGGCTACTGCCAACATTCTCTAAGTTCACGCGACGCCTTCGTTCCAGTGGAGCTTTTTCCGCAGCGTGTCAAAGTAGCTCCAGCCCTTTGGGTGCAGAAAACGCATCTGATGCTCGGAGCGTCGAACCGTGATTCTGTCGCCGTGCAGCAGGCTGGCAAGGGACTGCATGTCGAAATTAGCGCTGGCATCGCGCCCCGCAACAATTTCAATCGTTACCTCGCCAGCGTCGGAAAGCACAATCGGACGGTTAGACAAGGTGTGCGAGGCAATGGGAACCAGAACCCAGCCCGGAATAGAAGGATGCAGAAGCGGCCCGCCCGCCGACAGTGCGTACGCGGTCGAGCCGGTCGGCGACGCGATGATGAGGCCGTCCGCACGCTGATTCGCCACAAAACGGCCATCGACCTCAACGCGAAGCTCGACCATGCCTGATGTGGCGCCGCGATTGACCACCACGTCGTTCATTGCCGTTGCCGCAAACACGCACTGTCCGTTTCGCATTACCTGGGCCTGCATCATCCAGCGCCGGTCTTCCTCGAACTCTCCGTGCAGCATTGGTTTTAGCGTCGCCTGGTAGGTGTCGAAAGCGATATCGGTGATGAAGCCAAGCCGCCCTTGATTGATCCCAACCAGAGGCACGCCGAACTTCGCTAGCACGCGGCCAATGCCGAGCATGGTGCCGTCGCCGCCGACGACCAGCGCCAGATCGCATTGGTTTCCGATACCTTCTGCGTCCAGCTCAGGATACTGGCCAAGACCGGTATTGATTGCGGTTTCGCGTTCGATCGCTACTGCGCAGCCCTCGCCGATCAGAAATTCCGCGATCTCCTGCAACGCCGATTTCGACCCTTGGGTCTGGTACTTGCCGATCAGGGCAACATGTCGGAACTGGGACTGCATCATCAAATTACATCACAAGGTTCTGCTCAGGCTTCGTAGAATGGGCTGATGCTTGATGACCGTGCCCGAATGCTTTTGAAAGCGCTGGTTGAACGCTACATTGCTGACGGTCAACCGGTCGGTTCGCGCACGCTGTCCAAAGCCTCGGGACTTGAATTGTCTCCAGCCACGATACGCAATGTCATGAGCGATCTGGAGGAGCTGGGGCTCATCGCAAGCCCGCATACCTCGGCTGGGCGAATCCCTACTGCGCGCGGCTACCGATTGTTCGTCGATACCATGCTGACCACGAATCGCCCGCTGCTTGCGCCGCCGGTGCTGGCACCCGATCAGCCGCAAAAAGTTTTGAGCAATGCGGCGCACATGCTGTCGAGCTTGTCCCAGTTTGTCGGTGTGGTGATGGCACCGCGGCGCGACTCGGCATTCAGGCATATCGAGTTCCTGCGTTTGTCTGACAAAAGGGTGCTGGTCATCATCGTGTCGCCCGACGGCGACGTGCAAAACCGCGTGATCTTTACTGAGACCGACTATGAGCAGGGACAACTCGTCGAAGCTGCAAATTTTCTGAACCGTCACTATTCCGGAATGAATATCGACGAGGTACGCGAGCGGCTTAAAAGCGAGGTCGAGGCGCTGCGAGGCGAGATTGCCGTATTGATGCGCGCAGCCGTCGAGGCAAGTTCCGATGCACTCGAATCTCAGGAAGAGGTTGTTATCTCGGGCGAGCGCAATCTGTTGGCCGTCAGCGATTTTTCCGGTGACATGGGCAATCTGCGCAAGCTCTTCGACCTGTTTGAGCAGAAGGCGCAGCTCATGCGACTGCTCGACGTGTCAAGCCGGGCCGAAGGGGTACGAATCTACATCGGTGGTGAAAGCCAGGTTATCCCTTATCAAGACTTGTCAGTCGTCACAGCGCCCTACGAAGTCGATGGACGAATTGTTGGAACACTGGGGGTTATTGGCCCGATGCGAATGCCCTACGAAAAGATGATCCAGATCGTGGACATCACGTCAAGGCTGGTCAGTTCGGCGCTCAGTCATAGCAAGTAGGCTCGTACAATTAACCGCGTTGGGGCGTTAGCTCAGTTGGTCAGAGCAGAGGACTCATAATCCTTTGGTCGAGTGTTCAAGTCACTCACGCCCTACCATTTAGGTAAGCTATAATTAGAGGCTTAGCGGCTGTAGCTCAGTTGGATAGAGTACTTGGCTACGAACCAAGGGGTCGTGGGTTCAATTCCTGCCAGCCGCACCA
>JANOOO010000287.1:0-2819 GCA_031421375.1 Polaromonas sp. | reverse complement strand
ATTGCCTTCCCGGTCGAAGAAATCACGATTGCCGGCAACCTCAAAACCATGCTGATGGGAATTGAAGCCGTCGGCAGCGATGCCTACACCTACGGCTCAAAAACCGTGGGTTCGATTTTGGTGAACCGGATGAAGGTGGCGGGTTCATAAGCCCCCACGCTTTTCACTTCGTGTAAGGCGCTGCCCCCCGAGGGGGCTGGCCTTGCTAGGGGCGGCCCGGCGCTGCGGCCGCTGGCCCCCACGGTTGCTCACTGCGTGTAGCGCCCTGCCCCCCGATGGGGCCGCTGCGCCTGCGGTCTGGCAAAGCCAGTCCCGCGGCCCCTGCTCGAAAAGATGGCCCCGCATTTCTTGCTCCCTCTCACTCCGGGAGAGGGCTGGGGTGAGGGCTCCCCGATTCCGTTTTCAAGGGTATGCGCTCGATTTCCCCACCCTCACCCTAACCCTCTCCCGCCAGCGGGAGAGGGAAAAAGCAATCGACGCTTGCAACTTAGCGCTTATGCCCCCGAAGGGGCCGCCCCGCCTGCGGCCCGGCGAAGCCGCCTCCGTGACTCGGACTGGTCTTTAAGATTTGTATCGCCGCTGTGTTCAGCGAGCCAGCGCAGCCTTCACTGCAGCCGACACCTGGCCCATGTCGGCTTTGCCGCCGAGCTTGGCCTTGACCGCAGCCATGACCTTGCCCATGTCTGCGGTGCCCGCATCGCGGCCAAGTTCAGTGCCGAGTGCGGCGACGATGGCCTGAACCTCGGACTGAACTTCAGCCGCGCTCATGCGCGTCGGCAAATAGGCTTGCAGCACAAGCATCTCGGCAGCCTCTTTATCCGCCAGATCCTTGCGTTCGGCCTTTTGAAAAGCCTCGATCGAGTCTTTGCGCTGCTTGATCAGTTTGTCAACGATGGCGACAGCCGCCACGTCATCAACCACGACGCGCTCATCAATCTCTTTTTGCTTGATCGCCGCCAGCAGCAGGCGAATGGTGCCCAGGCGCTCGCTGTCTTTGGCGCGCATGGCGGTTTTCATGTCTTCGGTGATTTGCTCTTTGAGGGGCATGGAAGGCTCCAGTTGGTCAAGTCGATTCGGAAATTCAGCGCAGCGCGCCATCCAGAATGCAAAAAGCCCGCCGGAGCGTCCTCGTGCGGGCTTATCTGGGGTGCCTTAATTATTTATTAAAGCAGCGATGAAAATATCAGAACAGTTTTTTCGGCAACTGCATTGAGCGGATGCGTTTGTAGTTGCGTTTGACTGCGGCCGCTTTTTTACGCTTGCGCTCGGCCGTTGGCTTTTCGTAGAACTCGCGTGCGCGCAGGTCAGTCAGCAGGCCGAGTTTTTCGATGGTGCGCTTGAAACGGCGGAGAGCCACGTCGAACGGCTCGTTGTCTTTTACACGGATGGTGGTCATTAAAAAGTGGATCCAAAAATTGTGCGGCTGGTGGGCAATCTGATCAGGATCGCGCAGGACGCGGGTTTGCTAGCAAAGCCTTGGATTATATAGCTTCTCAAAGGGGCTTTCGGCCGGGTGGGGCACCCAGCGTGCTGCGGCGATTGGCTTGCGATTCAAAGTATTGGACGGTCATGCCGCTGTCATCGTGGCTCAATAAGGTGTGGGCTGACGCGCCCGACTCCACAACAAGCCAGGCGTCCCGAGGGATTGATTGGTCGTTCACACTTCATAGTCAATAGTCAGGGAATGCTCATGCGCCAATTCTTCTCTGCCCTTCTCGTGGCCGGTACAGTCGCCCTTTGTACCGGGCTCGCCTCGGCTGACAGCGAGGACTTGCGCCGCATCGACAGTAGCCGCAATGTCAGCGTCCAGCTCGGTCAGCGCCCCTTTTTTCTGGTCGATGACATGGCCGACAGCCCGCTGAAAGATCAGTTGCAGGCATGCACCCAGCGCAGCAGTGCCAGCTTTCGGCGCACCGACTTTTCGATTGGTCATCGCGGCGCGCCGTTGCAGTTTCCCGAGCACACCAAAGAGTCTTACACGGCAGCGGCACGGCAGGGCGCGGGCATTGTCGAGTGCGACGTGACTTTCACCAAAGACAAAGAGCTGGTTTGCCGACACGCGCAAAACGACCTGCACACCACGACGAATATTCTGGTCGTGCCGGAGCTGGCGGCCAAATGCACCAAGCCCTTCACGCCAGCCAAATTCGGCGCTAATGGCGCGTTCGTGTCCCCCGCCAGCGCCGAATGCCGCACCAGCGACATCACGCTGGCCGAGTTCAAGACGCTGCGCGGCAAGATGGACGGGTCCAACCCGCGCGCGCTCACGCCGGCGGAGTTTTTGGGCGGCACCGCCAGCTTCCGAACTGACCTGTATTCAGGTCCGACCAGCGGCACACTGATGACGCACAAGGAAAGCATCGAGTTGTTCAAGCAGCTCGGCGTGAAGATGACGCCCGAACTGAAAAGCGCCAGCGTGACCATGCCGTTCGACGGCTTCACGCAGCAGGCGTATGCGCAAAAGATGATCGACGAATACAAGCAGGCTGGCGTCTCGCCGCGACGCGTCTGGCCACAGTCTTTCAACAAGGCTGACGTGCTGTACTGGATTGCCAACGAGCCCGCCTTTGGCAGGCAGGCGGTGTTCCTCGACTCCAACGGAACCGTGGGAACCCTTCCCAATGCCGTCGAACTCAACGCGTACAAGGCGCAGGGCATCAACATCGTTGCGCCGCCGATCTTTGCGCTGCTGACGGTGGACGGCAGCGGCAACATAGCGCCGTCGCGTTATGCGATGGACGCCAAGGCAGCGGGGCTGGACATCATCACCTGGTCGCTGGAACGCTCGGGCATTCTGGCCGACGGCAACAACGGGTTTT
>JANOOO010000286.1:0-21124 GCA_031421375.1 Polaromonas sp. | reverse complement strand
TACGAACAAAAGCCAGACTGCGTGCTGCGGCCTGTGAGCACATGACGATGCTGGAGCAGTCTCCTGAGCGCGTGATGGGCTACTTTCAGGATAAGCGAGTGCGCTATGCGGCTTGATACTTCATCGGGCCGGAGCAATAAGTGGAGCCCGCGCCGCTCTCCCGTAGAGGTTATTGCGACTCAAAGGGCAGCCGATGCCAGCACGCAGTGGACGATCCATCGCCCGGGCAAGCGCGAGTGCATCTGGCAAGAGAGTTTGGATTTGGCCAATGTCGGTAGTGCCGCCAACCCGGCGCGTCGTGTCTCCGTGCCACACAGCCAAACATTGGCGCATCAGGACCGTGATGCAGGAGATGGTGTTCAAGGCCGCTCGCATGATCAAGCACGCCGGGCGCTGGATTCTGGGCTTGGGCGAGAGTGATAGCGGCTTTGCGGTATTCGATCACCATTACGGGCAACTCAGAGCCACGTAGCACAATCGTCCTGCGGCTTTACAAACGCGAAACCGGCCGGGATGAACTTAAGCTCGTCGCTGACGTCATACTGCGCTGCAAGGGTAAACACTGATCAGCCACAGACACATTGTGTGATCCCTGTTCGATTTAGCACTCCCAGCTAGCGAGTGCTAATATTTGATCCTAGAGAAAAGGAGTCCTGCTTTGTCTTATGCCCTTTCGCCCAATCTGCCCGTTTCGATGAACGCCGTGATGACTGCGCCGACACCGCGTAGTCAAGCGGTCGCCGGGTTTAACCCGTGGTCGGTCGTGCCGCCGCTCGGCAACCTCGACGCCTACATATCCGCAGTCAACCGCCTGCCCATGCTGACGCTGGAGCAGGAGCAGGAATATGCACGCGACCTGAAGGCCACCAATAACCTCGACGCAGCCGGCAAGCTGGTGCTGTCGCACCTGCGGCTGGTGGTGTCGATCTCACGCAAATACCTCGGCTACGGCCTGCCGCACGGCGACCTGATTCAAGAGGGCAACATCGGCCTGATGAAAGCGGTGAAGCGCTTTGACGCCGACCAGAATGTGCGGCTGGTGAGCTACGCCATGCACTGGATCAAGGCCGAGATTCATGAGTACATTTTGAAAAACTGGCGCATGGTCAAGATGGCGACGACCAAGGCGCAGCGCAAGCTGTTTTTCAATCTGCGTTCGATGAAGCAAGGCTTCAAGGACGACGCCGACGCAGCGACGCACCGCGACACGCTGACTGAAGCGCAGATCGCTTCGATGGCTAAAACGCTGAACGTCAAGCGCGAAGAAGTCATCGAGATGGAAAAGCGCATGTCCGGTGGCGATGTGATGCTTGACCCCAGCCCCAGCGACGACGGTGAAGAGGCTTTCGGCCCGATTGCCTACCTGGCCGACGCCACACAGGAGCCAACGGCGCTGATGGAAGCCGGCCACCGCGACTACCTCGCCAGCGAAGGCATCGCGACGGCATTGGAAGAGCTCGATCCGCGCTCGCGCCGTATCGTTGAAGAGCGCTGGCTGAAGGTCAATGACGATGGCTCAGGCGGTATGACGCTGCATGACCTGGCGGCGGTTTATGGCGTTAGCGCCGAGCGAATTCGGCAGATTGAGGTTGCCGCGATGAAGAAAATGCGCAAGGTGCTGGCTGAACACGCGTGAGCTGACTGGCCACAAGCGCTGTCGCGACTTGAACAACAAAGCCCGCACCTGACAAGGTGGCGGGCTTTTTTATGAGCGGGATGAATCAGGCGTTTTTCAGTAGAAGCCTGATGTCTGACGCCAGCGCCTCGGCCCCACTGCCGTAACGGCTGTACAACCGAATTCGGCCCTGTGTGTCGAACACATAGCTGCCGGCCGAGTGGTCCATGGAGTAGCTGTTCGGCGTCGGGCTGGGTACCTTTTTGTAGAACACCTTGAACTCTTTGGCGACCTCGGCGAGCTGGGCGGCACTGGGGCGCAGCGCAACAAAAGTCGGATCGAAGTTGGACATATAAGCAGTCAGCAGCTCGGCCGTGTCGCGTGCCGGATCGACGGTGATGAACACCGCCTGCAGCTTGTTGGCGTCTGCGCCAAGCATGGTTTTGATCTGCGCCATCTCGGCCAAGGTAGTCGGGCAAACGTCGGGGCACTGCGTGAAGCCAAAGAACACCACGACGATCTTGCCGGCGAAGTCTTTCAAGCTGCGCGTTTTGCCATGCTGGTCTGTCAGCGAGAAGTCTTTGGCGTAGTCAGCCCCGGTGAGGTCAATGCTCTTGAACTGCGGCTTAGCCTCGGGCGAGCAGGCAAGCAGCCCGACGGCGCTGGTGGCAGCGAGCATGCCGCGAGCAAGGCGGATCACAGTGAGGCGTCGCCCCGAGTCGATGGATTGGCTCACGACAGACTCCACAGCAAATAGTGATCGACCAGCATCGCAGCAAACAGCGCTGCGAGATGGATCAATGAAAACCGAAACGTCTTGCGCGCCAGCGCGTCTGAATAATTGCGCCACAGCCGCCAGCCGTAAGCAATAAAACCGGCACTCAAAACCGCAGCCGCAGCCAGATAAAGCCAGCCACTCATGCCGATTACAAAGGGCATCGCGGAAGCTGCGGCCAGCACCAGCGTGTACAAAAATATCTGCAAGCGCGTGAACTCATTGCCGTGCGTGACCGGCAGCATCGGCAGGCCGGCCTTGCGGTAATCTTCAACCCGGTAGAGCGCCAGCGCCCAGAAATGCGGTGGCGTCCAGAGAAAAATGATCAAGAACAAAATCAGTGCCTCGGGGCCGACCTGGCCGGTCATCGCGGCCCAGCCCAGCACCGGCGGCATTGCGCCCGACGCGCCGCCGATGACGATGTTTTGCGGCGTGCGTGGCTTCAAAATGACGGTGTAGATCACCGCATAACCGACGAAGGTGGCAAAGGTCAGCCACATCGTCAGCGGGTTCACCCAGAGCCACAAGACCAGCGAGCCCGCCGCGCACAAGCCGCCCGAAAAAGTCAGCGTCTGCACATTGCTGAGCTGGCCGCGCGCGGTGGCACGCCAGGCGGTGCGGCGCATTTTGGCGTCGATGTGCTGCTCGACCAAACAGTTGAAGGCAGCAGCCGCACCAGCAACCAGCCAGATGCCGACACAGGCCGCAAACGCGCGCAGCAACTCGGCCCCGGTCGGCACGCCAGGCACCGCCAACACCATGCCGATCAACGCACAAAACACAATGAGCTGCACCACGCGCGGTTTGGTCAGCGCATAAAACTGCGCAAAGCGCGACGGCACCGGCAAGCTGGCAGCGGCGACCGCGGCGGAAGGGGAAGTGGCGGAAGACGGACCGGGTGCGCTCATGTGGGAAGCCCGGTCGGTTCAATCTTTTCGTCTGGGTCACTTGAGGTGAACTCTTTCGCCCGCATGGGCCTTGATGGCGCTTCGGGCAAGCTGCGGCGGGGCTCGGTGCCCGTGCGCGAGGCGGAAACCACTCCCGTCAGCACCAGCACCAGCCCGGCCGCGCCGCCGGTATGCAGCAGGGCGGCCACCAGCGGCCAGCCAAGCAACACGTTGCCCAGGCCGCTGGCCACCTGCAGCACCAGCAGCCCGCCCAGCCACAGCGCGTCGCGCCGGAACACCGGTTTGGCATAAAGCAAACCGGCCAGCACCAGCAGCACGGCGAACACCCCGTAGGACGCCAGCCGGTGGACGAAGTGAATGGCGGTCAAAGCCTGAAAGCTGATGTTGCCGCCACCAGCCCCTGCCCCCAGCTCGCGCCACAGCGTGAAGCCTTCGGCAAAGCGCATCTCGGGCCACAGCGAGCCCTGGCAACCCGGAAACTCGGTACACGCAAGCACTGCGTAATTGGTGCTGACCCAGCCGCCCAGCGCGATTTGCAGCCACAGCAAAGCGAAGCCGAACAGCAGCCAGCGGCGCGCACCGACGCCGAGCAAACGCGGTCTGAATGTGCCCCGCATCTTCTCGAACGCATGCACGTAAAAAACCGATTGCGCGCGCAGCAAGGCCAGCAACACCATGCCGCCGAGCAGATGCAGCGTGACGATGGCCGGGAACAGCTTCATCGTCACCGTTAGCGCACCAAAGGCTCCCTGCAGGCAGACCCACAGCAAGGTGAAGACTGGCCAGATCAAAGGCAACTGACCGACGCGCTCAGTGGCGCGCGTGATGCGCTGCCCGCCGAGCAGGCTTTGGGCGCTGAGCGTGGCTCGGCGCGCAGCGAAGGTGGCCACTGCCAGCGTCAAAATAAGCACGCCGACGGCGGTGGCCAGGTAGCGGTGAATCATCTCGATCCAGGCTTTGGGATGCGTCACCGGCCCGCTGGGCAGCGCCGCCTGCGCTGCCTCGATATGCGCCGCTGCCCCGACCGGGCTGGCACTGCCATAGCAGCCTGGCCAATCCGGGCAACCCAGGCCGGAGTCGCTCAGGCGCGTGAAGGCACCGAACAGCACAAGATCAAACGTCAAAAACAGCGTGACCAGCGTCAGCAGGTGCAGGCGATGCACAGCCGGGTCGCGCCGCTTGCGCAGCCACACCCAGGCGAGCGGGCCGAGCGCGAGCACCAAACCCATCAGCATCACGCTGAAAAGCGGTGTCAGGTCGAGCAGTGACGGGTTGGCCATCATGAGGGCAGCGTCGGGGCCTGGCCCGTTACGGCCGGCCTTCCTTGTCCCAGCCGCCAGAGGCGCGCAGCAGGCGGTCCAGGTCGCGTTTGGCCTTGGCAGCCGCTGGTGCATCGAGGTTAGGCGGAAAGCGCATCATCCAGTTGCCCATGGGATCGACGACATAGAGATGGTCTGCCAGCGTTTGCCCCGCCTGCGGCTGCAGCCAAAGTGCCAGCGCAGACGCAGACACGCGCAACACCGACGCGCCGCCCAGTGCGGGCAGCAAGGCGGGCGGCACCGCAGCGTCATCAACGACCAGCCAGACGCGATCAAGCCGCTCTTTCCCCTTGCCAAGCGACTCGCGCAACTGGCGCTGCAAATAAAGGTTGTTCTCGCAAGCCGCTGCGCAGGCACCGCCCGCCACAGTCACCAGCAGCCACTGGCCCTTGAGCGCGCCCAAGTCGCCGACGGTGCCGCCCAGCGTGTGCGTGGCCAGCGCGGGCACAGGCCGTTGCGGCTCAATCAACTCGCCGAAATTGCGCCTTCCCTCGGGGCGCAGCACGTAGTACGACAAGTACGAGGCCACGATGGGTGCCACGCACACCAGTAGCACCGCCAACATCTTCCATCGGCCGGTCACCACCGCGCGTTTGCTTCCGGGCGCGGCCTGGCCCGGCATCGCGTGGACGGTCAGCGTCAAGGGCTCATCGCCGGGAGTCGAAACAGGCAGGGTTTTGGGGTTCACGGGTCAAGTGCCGGGGAGTCGTTGGGTTTGAGGGGAATTCCAGATCGGCGTAGTACGGGTCGCAATTGATACCAAGCGTAGAGCAGGACGGTAAGCGCGCACAGGCCGAACCACTGAAAGGCGTAACCGTAATGCTTGTCGAGGCCCACATTGGGTGCGGCCCAGTCACGAAGCAGGCCATCACGCGGACCGCCGGTTTGCAGCACCGTGCCGGCCAGCAGCGCCAGCCCGGCCTCGACCCGAAAGGCATCGAGATCGAGATTTTGCCGGATGCGCCCGGACTCGCTCTCGGGTGGGCGAAAGGCATAAAGGCGCGAGGGCGGTGGCGCAATGCGGCCTTGCACCCGCACCAGGCCGCTGGGCGTGTCAATCTGCGGCAGGCGTGTGCGGTCGATGAAGTCGCGCTGCACCCAGCCGCGCTGCACCAGCACCGACTGGCTGCTCCCCTGCAGCAGCAGCGGCGTGAAGACCCAGAAGCCGGACTTGCCATTCATCGGCCGGTTGTCCAGATACACCGTCTGGTCGGCTTGCCAAACGCCGTCAAGCAACACCGGTCTGTGGATTTCACTCGCTATGTTTTTAAGAGCTGTCAGAGCCCGTGTATCAAGGGTTTCAAGCACTTTTTTATCAGAAATAGCAGCCTGCAGACTGGTTTTCTGGTCCGCGCGCCGCAGTTGCCACTGGCCGAGCGAAAACGTCAGTCCAGCCAAAGCCAGCGCGGCCAGCGTGACCACCCAAAAACGCAACGCAGGCAGTTTGTGCGTCATTTGCCGATAATCCGCAGCATGAATTTTCTTGTTGCCCTGGGCTTTTTAGCCATTCTTGCCAGCCTCGGCTCGGCCCTGTTTTTCATGATGAGGGACGGCACCAAAGGCAAGCCGAAAACCAGCAACATGGCACGCGCACTGGCCTTCCGGGTCGGGTTTTCGATTGTGCTGTTCGCGTGCATTCTGATCGCCTGGAAACTCGGCTACATCCAGCCGACGGGGATTCCGGCCGGGAAATAAGTCAAGAGTGCGATGCTGGGATTGCTAAAGCCTGAGCAACCGCCATCCACCGCTACCCAAGCGCTATGGGTGAGAAAAAAGGTTGGCGCGAGAAGACGAACATTCTGCAAAAACGCCCGACCATCTCAACCTTTGCGTTCTTCGCGTCTTCGCGTCTTTGCGTTGGAAACTGCTTTATTGCGCGAACACCAAATGGTGCAGCAGCCTTGTCGAAACTCAGAGCCAATAAACCAGGATGTACAGCCCCAGCCAGACCACATCGACAAAGTGCCAATACCAGGCCGCACCTTCAAAACCAAAGTGCTTGTCAGCAGTGAAATGGCCTTTTTGCAGCCGCAGCGTGATGAACAGCAGCATCAGCATGCCGATCAACACATGAAAGCCGTGAAAGCCGGTCAGCATGTAGAAGGTTGAGCCATACACGCCCGAGGTCAGCTTTAAATTGAGGTCTTCGTAGGCGTGGGCATATTCGTAACCCTGAACGCCCAGAAACACGATGCCGAGGATCACCGTCATCCACATGAAGGCAATCGTGCGGCCCCGGTGGTTCTCGCGCAGCGCGTGGTGAGCGATGGTCAGTGTCACGCCCGAGCTCAGCAGCAAGGCCGTGTTGATCGTCGGCAGCCAGAACGGCCCCATGGTAGTGAAGGGCTCAATGATGTCGGCCGGCGAGGCCGTCATGCCGGCGGCCACACTGGGCCAGACGGCCTTGAAATCAGGCCACAACAAGGCATTTTCCAGACTGCCCAGTTCGGGCACCGAATGCGCCCTGGCCCACCACAGCGCGGTGAAGAAAGCGCCGAAGAACATCACTTCTGAAAAGATGAACCAGCTCATGCTCCAGCGGAAAGACAGATCGACCTTGTGGCCGTACATTCCGCCTTCGCTTTCAGCGATGGCGTCACGAAACCACTGGTACAGCGTAAACAGCCAGAACACCATGCCAAAAGCGACCGACCAGGCGCCCCAACCGGCTCCGTTAATCCATTGGCTGGCACCCAGAATGACGAAGAACAGGCCTATCGATGCCATGACGGGATGCCGCGACGGACTGGGCACGAAGTAGTACGGGGTTGCCGCGTGGGCGCTTGATGACATGGATAGCCTCCTGTTTTCTCTCGAACTCAAACAATAAAAATTCAGACGGTCAAACGCGAATATGCGTTCAAGCCGCCACCACCCAATTGACCAGCAGCATCAGCGCGCCGACAAATACCATCACCCCGACCAGGCCCACAGCCACGACGTGCAGCAAGCTCAAATGCTTGAGGTCTTCTTCAAAGGCCCCGCGCGAGCGCAGCCCTATAAAGGACCAGGCTACTGCCTTGATGGTGCGCCAGAGTGCAGGCTTGCGCGGGCTTGGCTCGACTGCCATATTCACCTACCCACCAGAACGCTGCGGCGCCGGTGAAGCTGCGGCAACCGGCGCGGCGGGCGTTTTGCCGCCCACTTCAAAAAACGTGTACGACAGCGTGATCGTGGCAACGTCTTTGCTCAACTTCGGGTCGATGACGAAGGCCACCGGCCACTGCTTTTTTTCACCCGGCGCCAGCGTGTACTGCGCAAAACAAAAGCATTCGAGCTTGTTGAAATAGGCACCGGCCTGGGCTGGCGCGTAGCTCGGAATTGCCTGCGCGGAAATCGTTCGGTTCTGCATGTTCTGGAATTCATACATCACGGTCGTTAACTCGCCCGGATGCACCTGCACCGAACTTTGCGCAGGCTTGAAATGCCAGACGCCACGCGAGTTGGCGTCGAACTCAACAGTGACGCTGCGGGCCCGGTCAACCTGCGTGTTGGCCGGCACATTCGACGTTGCGCCAGGAATCTGCCGGTCGCCGAGGGCCAGCACGTTGATGCCGGTCATCTCGCAGATGGCCTTGTAGATAGGCACCAGCGCGTAGCCGAAGGCGAACATGCCGAGCACGATGACGCCCAGCTTGCGGACCATTTTGAAATTTTCGTGGCGCAGCAGCATTGTTCAACGACCGAAGAACACGAGCTTGGCCATGAAGCCCAAAAACATCACGACAGCCACCGAGGCCAGCGTCAGGCCAAGGCGCAGGTTCTTGCTGCGCTGAAGCTGTCTGGAGTCTTGCGTGTTCATGAAACGGGATGCGAGTTTGCAGCTGCTCAAGCCACGATTCGGGTGGCCGTCGCATCGAGCTTGGGCGGCGTCTCAAAGGTGTGAAACGGCGCTGGCGATGGCACTTCCCACTCGAGACCTTCGGCACCGTGCGCGCCAGGCTCTTTGTCGAGCCACGGGTTTTGGGCGGCTTTTTCGCCCTGCCCGCGCATCGTCGGCAGCACGACCCAGAAGAAGAAATACACCTGCGCAAAGCCGAAGAAAAACGCGCCGACGCTGGCGATGGCATTGAAGTCGGCGAACTGCATCGGGTAATCGGCGTAGCGGCGCGGCATGCCGGCCAGGCCGAGGAAGTGCATCGGGAAGAAGGTCACGTTGAAGGAAATCAGCGACCACCAGAAGTGGATTTTTCCGCGCGTCTCGTTGTACATCACGCCGGTCCACTTGGGGCTCCAGTAGTAGTAGCCCGCAAACAGCGCGTAGAGCGAGCCAGCCACCAGCACGTAATGGAAGTGCGCCACCACGTAGTAGGTGTCCTGCAACTGGGTGTCTATGGGCGCAATCGCCAAAATAACACCGGTCAGACCGCCGATGGTGAAGACGAACAAAAAGCCCACGGCAAACAGCATCGGCGTCTCAAACGTCATTGAGCCCTTCCACATCGTGGCAATCCAGTTGAAGACTTTCACGCCGGTTGGCACAGCGATCAGCATCGTTGAATACATAAAGAACAACTGGCCGGTCACAGGCATGCCGGTCGTGAACATGTGGTGTGCCCAGACGACGAAGCTCAAAATGGCGATAGAGCCGGTGGCATAGACCATCGACGCGTAGCCGAACAGGCGTTTGCGCGAGAACGCCGGGATGATCTGGCTGACGATGCCGAAGGCCGGCAAGATCATGATGTACACCTCGGGGTGGCCGAAGAACCAGAAGATGTGCTGGTACATCACCGGGTCGCCACCGCCTGCGGGGTTGAAGAAGCTGGTGCCGAAATGGCGGTCAGTCAGCGTCATGGTGATGGCACCGGCGAGCACCGGCATCACGGCAATTAGCAGGTAGGCGGTGATCAGCCAGGTCCAGCAGAACATCGGCATTTTCATCAGCGTCATGCCGGGGGCGCGCATGTTCAAAATGGTCACGATGATGTTGATCGACCCCATGATGGACGACGCGCCCAGAAGGTGCAGCGCAAAAATGGCTGAGTCCATCGACGGACCCATTTGCAGCGTGAGCGGCGCGTAAAGCGTCCAGCCGGCTGCCGGTGCGCCGCCAGGCAAAAAGAACGAGGTGCCGAGCATCAAACCAGCCGGAATCATCAGCCAGAAGCTGAAGTTGTTCATGCGCGCAAAGGCCATGTCGGCTGCGCCAATTTGCAGCGGGATCATCCAGTTGGCGAAGCCGACAAAGGCCGGCATGATCGCGCCGAAAACCATGATCAGGCCGTGCATCGTGGTGAGCTGGTTAAAAAGCTCGGGGTTGACCAGTTGCAAGCCGGGCTGGAACAGCTCGGCACGAATGCCCAGCGCAAGCACGCCACCGAACATCAGCATGAAAAAACTGAACAGCAAATACAGCGTGCCGATGTCTTTGTGATTGGTAGCGAAAACCCAGCGCCTCCAGCCTGTCGGGGCGTGATCGTGATGATCGTCGTGACCGCCGTGGGTGGGGTCGTGCGGGTCTAGTACTGCGCTCATGCTGGTTTCCTTGGGGGATATTTGCGGCTGTATTGGGAATCTGGAATCGATGGTCTAAAACCGGCGCGCCCGCTTGGGCGGCAACCGGCCGTCTATCGGACTATTTGCGGGCCGCCTGCAGTTCGGAAGGCTGCACCAGTTGGCCGGTCTGGTTTGACCAGTTGTTTTTGGTGTAGCTGATGACCGCTGCGAGGTCGGTGTCGCTGAGGGCCCTCCAGGAAGGCATCGCACCGCCGGCCGCGCCGTTGAGCAATACAGCAATGGCCTTGCCGTGATCGGCGTCCAGCACGATGGCCGAGCCGTCGATCGCTTTGATCGGGCCAGCACCCTTGCCGCTGGCCTGATGACAGGCTGCGCAATTTGCAGCGTAAACCTTTTCGCCGCGCGCCTTCAAGTCAGCGAGCACCCAGACTTTGGCCGGGTCGTCGGCCTTGGCCGCAGCTTCTTTGGCCTTGCCACCGGCCCATGCGGCGTAGTCGGCGGCCGAGACCACCTTCACATGGATTGGCATGTAGGCGTGCTCTTTGCCGCACAGCTCCTGGCATTGACCGTAGTAGTCGCCGATTTTTTCAGCGCGAAACCAGGTGTCGCGCACGAAGCCGGGAATGGCGTCCTGCTTGATGCCAAAAGCCGGCACCGCAAACGCATGAATCACGTCGTTCGCCGTGGTGATGATGCGGACTTTTTTATCGACCGGCACCACCATCGGGTTATCAACTTTCAGCAGGTAGTCATCGACCACTTCTCCCGGCTTGGGGCCGCCGTTGTTGGACATTTCGCGGTGCGCGTTGTCCAGTGTCGAGACAAAAGCAATGCCTTCGCCTTCGCCCTTGATGTACTCGTAACCCCATTTCCACTGCATGCCGGTGGCCTTGATGGTGAGGTCCGCGCTGCTGGTGTCTTTTTGCGCAACCAGCACCTTGGTGGCCGGCAAAGCCATTGCAATCACGATGACGAAGGGCACGACGGTCCAGGCGATTTCAACTGCGGTGGACTCGTGGAAGTTGGCCGCCTTGTGGCCGACCGACTTGCGGTGCTTCCAGACTGAATAAAACATCACCCCGAACACGCCGACGAATATCACGAGGCAAAAGGCCATCATGTACCAGTGCAGCCAGTTTTGCTCTTGCGCAATTTTGGTCACAGCCGGGTGCAGGTTCAATTGATTGACCGCTGGCCCGCCGGGCAAGTCACCGACGGCAGCGCGGGCACCGCTGGCAATCAAGCCAAAGAGCGCCAGCATGAATGCCCTGCTCGCCCCACTCAAATCCAGGAAACTGCCAGCGACGCTATTTAAATTCTTTGTCTTCACGATTCGGATCCGTTTACAAATTGAATATAAGTTGATGATTATGTATGAGCTCATGTCGGCGTCGCAATCAGCTCGCTCGTGAGGAGGGGGACTGGTTCAACCCGAGGAAGTGAAATGGAAACCTCTGAGAGCCAATCGAATTTCCCGGGCCAATGCGGGTCGAAGTTCAGGACGGACATGACGCCCAACCTGCACTGAACGGCCCTGCCCTGACAGCTCAATGAGCGAGCCATTGCCATGACGCGGCTCAACCCGTACCCAAGCCCGATTGAACTCGGCGCGCTCGGTGCGGCCCGCTGTTTCAAGCTCGATGACCAGTTGAGCGCCGTGCAGCTCGATTTGTTCGCCGTCCCCAACATGTCGGGCATAAACCAGAAACAAGGCACCGACCACCGACAGCTCGAGCGCCGCAAAAGGCAGAACCAGAGTCGCGCCCTGATTCCAACAAAAACCCGCAATGCTCAAGGAAAGCACACAAAGCGACAGGTAAAACCAGGCCAGCTGGGAAGGGCGAAGGGCGCAATGGCGCTTTAATCGCCACTGGACCAAGCCATCACCTGAGCGACTTTTGGCTGCAAAAGTCGCAAATCGAAAATTTGTTGCTGCGGACATCGCTGGCAACCCTCTCAAAATGGCAGCTGGTGAGTGAATCTGACCAGAAGAGCCCGAAAGAATCAGGCTACATCAGGATAAAAACTGGCACCAGACAAGGGCTTGATCGGCCCTGAGAAAAGTGCTTGCAAGTGCTTGCAACAGTTGCAAATTAGCTGGGTATATGCCCAAAAAAACTTCCAAATAAATTCTAGCAGGGTTTCTATTTATTTTGCCTCGACGAATGCGCGGGAAAAAATGCGCACAGTGATGTAGGACAACGCCGCTGGTTGGCCCCTGCAAAAAAAGCCGGGATTGACGTTGGAAATGCAGCGCTGAAAGGCCGCTGATGGCCCGCTGAAAGCCCAACGCGCCCCGCTTAACGCGTCACACGCGTCACACGCGTCGCCTTCAGCATGCTGCGCAGGTCTTGCTCAGAAACCACACTTTGACCGCTGACCTTGACTTTGGGGGCTGCCTTGAGCGCATGCCCATAAATAATCTCGAAAGTTAACGGCAACCGGTCGCCGTGCGAGCCGCTGCGTAGCCCCTCCAGCGACTGCAGCAGCTGGCTTTTCCAGCCGCGCCCGCGCAGCCCGGCGAAACGCTTGGGGTGAAAGTTGCGCCCCAGCCCGGCCAGCTCGGCTAGCAGCCGCTCGGGCGTTTCAAACGTCAACACGATGCGCTCCATGTCCATCACCGGCTCGGCAAAACCGGCCTGCACCAGCAAGTCGCCCCAATCATGCATGTCAGTCAGATCATGACCAGCGGGTGGCCAGCCCAGACTGGCGTAGAGGCTGCGCAATTCGCGTGCTGTATCAGGCCCGAGACACGAAAACATCACAAAGCCGCCCACCTTTAGCGCCGTATGCCATTGCGCCATTAGCGCCAGCGGCTGCGTGACCTCGTGCAGCGCCATGTTGGCCCACAGCATGTCGAGCGTGACCGGGCCAGGAAGCCCGATTTGGGACCGCGGGCCGATCCAGCGGCTGGGTCGCCACCAGTCAGTAGCTATTAAATTCAGAGCTGCTTTGTCCCGTCCTGATTGGGTTTCAGCTATAAATGATTCCGAATCAGGGTAGATTTGGAGCAATTTGGCGTGCGCCTCGGGGCCGCCGCGCACCGCGCCCCAATGTGCCCAGGCTTGGGGTTGCAGCTTGATCCACTGCAGCCGCTCCAGCATGCGGCGCGCCACCTCTTCGTGCAGCCACGGCGCAACGTGCGGCGCGCTGGTTTGCCACCGGGCAACGGCGGGCGGATCGAGTGTCGGGGGGTTGGGCGTGGCGCTCATGGATGGCTCGGGTGTCGTAAGCAGGTTAGTGTGAAGCCAGCCTGACGGCCTGCGCGCCAAGTATATTGATCGCATGGTGCGACTCGAAGTCGCAGGTTGCCGGCCTTAATCCGGCATTGAATGAGGTCGTTCTCTCTCGAAGAGAACAGAGCGCAGCCCCTCGGGGAGGCGAACAGAAGTGGGTCGAAATGGGAACATTTCGGACATCGTGGCAACACGAACAAAAGAAATTCATGCCTCACGGCAGGACTTTCTGTTGTCTAAAAGCTACGAATTCGTGAGAATTTACAAGTAGCAACAATTATCTTGCCTCTACGAAGGTAATTGGGATTTCAAGTTCAAACGCGACACCATTCAGCGTGTCTTGTTTCTATCCAACTGAAACCACTTCCGGAACGGAGTGACCTCGACTGCACGTGCGTCGCGAGTAATCGTGAGGTGCGGAGCTGCGGATAAACATTCTGCGCAAAGGCCACCAGCCCGAACGTGCAAGCGGTCTGCAAGGACTGCCCAATCGACTGAACAAGTCTGTCGAAGAATGCTGAGGTAAAGGGTACGGGAAACACATGTGAACGTTCGACCGAACCGTCGTAAACAATGAACAGCTTACGCTTGTCTCCCGGTCTTAAAACCGGGGAGCTGTAGCCAAAAGGCACCACTTAGGCCATTGCATGTCATGCACTTCAATGGGTTCCCCAACAAGTGCGGCGGAGAGAACGTCCCTAACCCCATCGTCCAGTGAGCCACTGGACGGATACGCTGGGAAACGAGGTAAACCCCATGCATCGCCTGTGCGGCCGAAAGGACGCACAGGCAACCGAAGCGCAAGCAACGGCCGTGATGTAGGGGGCAGAGGAAGTAGCAAAAAGCGAAGGGCCGCCTGTAATGGGCGGCATAGAGGTTCAAGATTTGCCTCACTGTGAAAGCAGGCTGACTTGCTACAGGTGCAACGGCGTGAAGCCGCTGCGAACTTAAATTGATGTCCTGAGGGGTAAGCACCCCCTCGGGGACTTACTCCGTACGGGCTCACCCAAATAGGAGTTCAGTATGGAAAACATCAAAGCTACAGGCGGCAACGCCTGCGAGCACGGTGCTGCGTCTCCTGACAAACCGACCGACTGGCACTCCATTGATTGGAAGCTGGTTGCGAGATTTGTAGGGAAGGCGCAGATGAGCATCGCGCAGGCGAAGAAAGAACGGGACCAACGAAAAGTCTCACGACTTCAGAGAAGTCTTGTTCGATCCTGGCAGGCTAAAGCATGGGCCGTCAGGAAAGTTACGACAAATGTAGGGAAGCGGACGAGTGGCATCGACCGCGAACTATGGGACACGCCAGAAGCCAAGTGGGCGGCAGTGTGTCGATTGAACCGTGCAGGCTACAGAGCGTCACCGCTTCGTCGCGTGTACATCCCCAAATCAAACGGAAAAGAGCGCCCTTTGGGCATCCCGACCATGTTGGACCGTGCGATGCAGGCACTGCATTTGTGCGGGCTGGAACCCATTGTGGAATGCAACTCGGACCCAAATTCATACGGATTTAGGAAAGAGCGATCAACCCACGATGCGAGAAGCCAGTTGTTCGTGTGCTTGTCCAGAAAGGTTTCGGCCCAATGGATTTTGGATGCGGACATTAAGGGATTCTTCGACCACATCAATCACGACTGGCTGATGCGCAACGTCCCCATGGACAAGCGCATCTTGCTTCAGTGGTTGAAATCGGGTGTCATTGACAAAGGACACCTCAGCGGCACAGAGATGGGCACCCCACAAGGAGGCATCATTTCGCCCACACTGGCCAATATCACGCTCAACGGACTGGAAACGAGCCTGCACCAACACCTCAGCCAAAAGCTGGGAGCAAAGCAGGCCCGAAGCGCCAAGATCAATCTAGTGCGGTACGCGGACGATTTTGTTGTGACCTCCGGCTCGAAAGAGCTGCTGGAATCAACGGTCAAACCTTGGATAGCCGAGTTCTTGCGCGAGCGGGGGCTGGAGTTGTCAGAGGAGAAAACGCAGATCGTCCACATAGAAGAAGGCTTTGATTTTCTGGGATGGAATTTCCGAAAATACGGAGAAAAGATGTTGATCAAACCGAGCCCCAAAAATGTGAAAGCGTTCTACGGCAAGGTAAGAGGAATCATTGGTACTTCACTGTCGTTACCCACAGACGCGCTGATAAAGCGCCTGAACCCGCTTCTTCGGGGCTGGGCGACGTATCACAAGGGGGTGGTGGCAAAGGCGACCTTCTCCAAGCTCGACAGCCAGATTTACTGGCGGTTGATGCGTTGGGGACTCAGACGCCACTCCCGTAAAAGCGCCAAGTGGGTACTGGAACACTACTGGAAACGCCCTCACGGGCGACGGGACTTCATGTCCAGTTCACAAGACGGGGAAGAAACGTCGGAACCGCTGGCCTTGATCAAGCTGGCGGACACACCGATTGTTCGGCACATGCAAATCAAGGGGGCTTACAACCCGTTTGACAAAGAATGGCTGGTTTACGGTGAACAGCTACGGGAGAAGCGAATGGCGCAAGCCATGCGCAGCTCCCAACGCTGGAAGCTGTGGACGAGTCAAAACGGGCAGTGCGCCCTGTGCGAAGCGCCAATCGACGACCTCGAAGACTGCCACGATCACCATATCGTTTACCGGCAGTTGGGGGGAAGCGACGCGCTGAGCAACAGGGTGCTGCTGCACCAGGTATGTCACGTGCGTGTCCACGCCCTGGGTTTGGAGGTAACCAAGCCGGTCCCTGCACGGGGACTTTAATCTGGAGAGATAGACTAGAGCCATGCAGCTCGTCGAAGCTATCGAACCAGTGGTTGTGCTTGAGCCGTATGCGTTGAAAGGCGCACGTACGGTTCTTAGGGGGGAGGGGGTTCAGTAATGAATCCCTTCCTACCCTCCCCTCACGCCAATCCAGCCGAATGCGCGCCGCCAAACCGGGCACCTGCCCGGCACGTCGGCCTGCACTGGCCCAGCCTGCCCAGCCTGCCCAGCCAGTGCGCGGTTTGCCGCAGTTGGCCGTCCGCGCCGGTGTGTGCAGCCTGCGTTGCGCGCTTCACCGCCTGGCCCACGCGCCGCTGTCAGACCTGCGCCGTCGGCCTGCCGCCGAGCTTGTTAAACCTCGAAATGACCCCCGACACGGCTCCCGGATCAGCGCCGGATCGTTGCGGCGAATGCACACGGCATCCGCCGCCGCTTGACTTGGCCTGTGCCGCCGTCGCTTACGGCTACCCCTGGTCCTCGCTCGTGGCGCAATTCAAGTTTGGCGAGCAGCCGGGTTGGGCCGCCTTTTTTGCAAGTCTGTTGCTGACGCAGCGGGCTGCTGCCGTCGCACTCGCGGCGCTTGGCCCGGAAGACTGGCTGGTGCCGCTGCCGCTGTCGGCCGAGAGGCTGGCGCAGCGCGGCTTCAATCAAGCCTGGGAGTTGACCCAGGCGCTGGCAGCCGCCTCGGCAAACGCGGGCCGCGCCGACGCCCGGCTGTTGCTGCGTATTGCGCACACCCGCCCGCAAAGCCAGTTGCGTCGGGATCAGCGTCAGGCCAATGTGGCCCAGGCTTTTGCGGTTGATCCGCTGCGTGCGGCCACGCTCGCCGGTCGCCGGGTGGTGCTGGTCGATGACGTGATGACCAGTGGGGCGTCGGTTTTCAGTGCCGCCCGCGTCTTGCGCGAGGCCGGTGCAGCGCATGTCAGCGCACTGGTTTTCGCACGGACCGAAGAACCTACGTAGCGAATTTGCTGACCAGCGCGTCAACACCGTCGGCCAGGCGACGCGCCACCGACAATGCGCAGATGTTCCATATCGTTTTGGTCGCCCCCGAGATTCCACCCAACACCGGCAATGTGATCCGCCTCGCGGCCAACACCGGCTGCACGCTGCATCTGGTTGAGCCGCTCGGGTTTTCAATGGAGGACAAGCAGATGCGGCGTGCCGGGCTGGACTACCACGAGTACGCCAAGGTGCTGCGCCATGCCAGCTGGGCGGCTTTGCTTGCCCAGCAAATGCCAGACCCCGCGCGTATGTTTGCGCTCACGACGAGCGGCAACCGGCGACTGTTCGATCTGCGCTTCGAGCCCGGCGACTGGCTGGTCTTTGGCTCCGAGTCACGCGGCCTTGCGCCCGATGTCCGCGCCAGCTTTCCGGCCACTCAAACCTTGAGAATTCCGCTGCTTGCCGGGCAGCGAAGCCTCAATCTATCGAACGCAGTGGCCGTGACAGTGTTTGAGGCCTGGCGACAAAACGATTGCCGCGAAGCCACTTAACCCTAAGCGCGCTTGACACCGACCCCAATGCGAATCAAGCGCAGATGAGGTCAGAAAAACTTCGCTTTAAACAAACACGCCTTGGGCGTCAATCTGAATAGGTGTAGGACAACGTCCTGTCTAACTGTAATTTAATTACCAGTTGTAATAATTACGACACATCACCGCTTGATACTGAAAGCAAGTGCCCACTATGACTGACGGACGTTCAAAAACCAATGCCGTCTCTACTCTCGATGCTTTCAGACGATTCACGGAGCAAACACCCTATGAATTCAATCTTTGATCGGTTATCCAGCGCGATCAACGTCCGGCTACCCTTTCGCGAGCCCACGCCGGTCCGGCGCCTGCATCTCTCGGTTATCCGCAAGCAGCTTGTCAACGCGCTGCAAGACTGCGACGACCGCAGCTCGCAGCGGGTCGCCTTTGAAATCCAGGTTGCCAACTCTGCACAGGATCTTTGGCTGCTCCGAACCGATGTCCACCGCTGCATCTCGCTGGCCTACAGCCAGGAGGAAGCCTCAGCGCGGATTGACCCTCTCGCCGCCAGCTTTATCGGCTGGTTGCCCCCGCACCAGCTCGCCACGCCTCGTCGGCCTGGCGCTGCGTCCGCGTCGGCGCGGGCCTCATAGCCCAGCCGGGTAGCGCCGCACCAGCGATTCGGCCACACAAACCGGCTTGTCACTGCCTTCGCGCTCGACTGTCACCTGCCAGCACAGCTGCACGCCCTGACTGGCAATGGGCTCGGCCGCCAGCAGATGCAGGCGGCCACGCAGGCGGCTGCCTGCTGGCACTGGCGCCATGAACCGGACTTTGTTAAGCCCGTAATTCACGCCCAGAGCGGAATTCGTGACCCCAAGAGCCAAGTCAAAAAAACGCGGCAACAAGGCCAGCGTTAAAAAGCCGTGCGCAATGGGTGCGCCGAAGGGCCCGGCAGCGGCCCGTTCAAGGTCCACATGAATCCACTGATGGTCGCCTGTGGCGTCAGCGAACTGGTTAATTGACTGCTGCGTGACGGTGAGCCAGTCGCTCACGGCAACTTCGGTGCCCACGCAGGCGGCCAGATCGGAGAGGGTGTCGAAAATTCGCATGGTCAGCTTGTGCTCTCTCGGCTGGCTAAAGGTTTGCTGTCCAGCCAGGCGCAAAGGGGCTGCCACTGCTCCAGGTCTCTCTCGACACGTCCGGGGGCCACGTCAAACACCGTCAGCCCGCGCGCGGCCAGGTGAATGTAGTTTTGCGTGTCACGCAGGTAGCCGAGTACTGGCAGCCCCAATTGCTCAACGAACTCGCGCAGTTTGTCGGCGGCAATCGTGCGCCCGTCAACCCGCATGCCAACCAGCGCCACTTCGACCTTGCCGGCGTGCCGGTGCTCGGCGAGCTGGTCGAGAAAGCTGCGCGTGGCAAAAATATCAAACACGCTGGGCTGCAGCGGCACGATAACCTTGTCAGCCAGCTTGATGACATCGTTGAAGCGCCAGCCATGCAGGCCGCCTGGTGTGTCGAGTACCACATGAGTCGTGCCCTTGGGCGGCTTGACGATCATGTCCGCGTCGGTGTTCCAGGTGGCAATCGGTCGCGCGGCGGGGGGCCGCAAGCCCAGCCAGAGCTTGGCAGACTGCTGGCGGTCCACGTCGCCGAGCATCACGGCATGGCCCTGGCTGGCGTAGTAGCCCGCCACGTTGGTAGCAAGCGTCGTTTTGCCGACGCCGCCTTTGGGATTGGCAATCACCACAATGGGCATGGAAGACCTCCGGTTTTGTGCTTTTCCGCTATGGTAACGGCATGATCCCCGCCGCTACAGCGCCTCCCGCTCCTACCGGGCAGCCCGACGCGCAGCCCCGCACAGCCGACACGCCCAGCCAGGCCAGCACCGATATTTACCTGCTGGCCGCCCACCCGTCCTGGCGAGAATCACGCGTCAACCGCCAGATGCTGGACCTGGCACGCACCGCGCCGCGGGTGGAAGTGCGTGACCTGTACGCCAGCTACCCCGACTTCGTCATCGACGTGGCCGCAGAGCAGGCCGCACTCAGCCGCGCCACCCTGGTGGTGCTGCTCCATCCGATCCAGTGGTACGCCATGCCGCCGCTGGTTTTGCATGGCGCGCACAGCAGCGGGCAGCCCGCGATTGACCAGCACACCGACACCTTCGCGCAGCGGCTGGCCAGCTACCCCGACTGGCCCGGGCTTGACGACCTGGAGAGTTGCCCGGCGTGTGTCGTGCCCTTACACGACCGGCACGACCGACGCGACCGACGCAACCGGCCCGCCCCAAGTAAGGCCTGGCCCGGCTACGCTGCAAAAGCACCCCATTCATGAATGCCGATTTGCCCGGCTGGCTGGTCAACAGCCTGATTTACCTTGCAGCGGCCGTGGTGGCCGTGCCGCTGGCGCGCAAGCTCGGGCTGGGCGCGATCATTGGCTAACTGGCGGCCGGCATGGCGATCGGGCCGTGGGGGCTGGGGCTGGGGCTGGTCAGCAACGTGCAGGACATTCTTCATTTTTCTGAATTCGGCGTGGTGCTGATGCTGTTTTTTAATTGGCCTGGAGCTGGAGCCCAAGCGCTTATGGGACCTGCGCCGACCCATTTTTGGCTGGGGCAGTGCGCAAATGCTGGCCTGCACGGCGCTGATCGCTGCTGTTGCGATGCTGTTCGGCGTCAGCTGGCAAATTGCGCTGGTAGCGGGCCTGGGACTGGCGCTTTCGCCCACAGCGATTGCGCTGCAGGTGATTGGTGAGCGCAACCTGCTGCCGACTTCAAGCGGGCAAGCGGCATTTTCAATTTTGCTGTTTCAGGACGTGGCTGCGATTCCGATACTGGCGCTGCTGCCGCTGCTCGGGTTGGCAGCCGCATCCGGGCAAGAAGCCAGTGCGTCCGGCGCCGCACTGGAAGCCGCCAGGATCATCGGCGTGGTGGGCGGCATTGTTTTAGGCGGCCGCCTGCTGCTCAGACCCCTGCTGCGCATGATTGCCAACAGCGGCACACCCGAGATTTTTACCGCCGCAGCGCTGCTGCTGAGTCCGCTGCTGCTGGTCGCCATCGACAAGTGGCTGCTGCCGCGCTGGGCCGGCAGCCAGACGCACAAGCTGCCCGAGATATCCGAGCCGCAAGACGCGCCGGTCGTCATCGCCGGCTTTGGCCGCTACGGTCAGATCGTCGGCCGCCTGTTGCTGGCGCAGGGCATTAGGCCGACGGTTCTAGACCACGACGCCGACGTGATCGAGAACCTCGCTGCCTTCGGCTACCGCGTGTTCTACGGCGACGCCACGCGACTCGACTTGCTGCGTACGGCGGGCTCCGCACGCGCCAGGATGTTGGTGATTGCGGTCGATGACGTGGCGCAGTCGCTGAAGATCGCCGATGTGGCGAAAGCGCACTTCCCGCAATTGCAGATGGTTGCGGGAGCGCACGATGTGGTGCATGCCTATGCACTCCGCGAGCGCGGCGTCAAGCTGGTTGAGCGCGAGCTGTTTGAGTCCAGCCTGCGCAGCGCCCGCAGCGTGCTTGAGTTGCTGGGCCAGGCCCCTTATGAAGCACGACAAAACGCCATGCGCTTTCGCCAGCACAAC
>JANOOO010000285.1:0-2707 GCA_031421375.1 Polaromonas sp. | reverse complement strand
GGCCTGGCCGTCAATGGAAATTTGTCCCGCATCGGCCCGAACCAGCCCGACGATCATGTAAAACGAGGTCGTTTTGCCGGCGCCGTTGGGCCCGAGCAAACCCACCACCTCGCCCTTTTGCACCGACAGCGACACGTCCTCGACCACTTTGCGCTTGCCGTACGATTTTTTAAGCCCCTGTGCCATCAAGCGGCTCACCGGCGCGGGCGCTGGCTCGGCCGCAGACATCGGCGTAACCTCGGTCGTGACCATGGGCGCGTCGGGCCGCACCGGCAAGGCGCTCATGGAGCCAGCCCTGGGCTGGCGCGCAGGCCAGGCGCCGTGCCGACTGGCGGCGCGGCCTGCGGGCTGGACCCTGCTGCGGCAGGTGCCGATGCCGCAGCGCGCGGTGACAGCATGGCGCGAATGCGCCCGGTCGGGTTGGCTGCCGAGCGGTTCTGCGCACCGCCATCAACGGTGAAAACGTCGGTGGTGTTGTCGTAAGTGATGACGGCTCCCGTTGTTTCGTCGAGCAAATTGGTGCCGCCATAACGACGCACCACCGCACGCCCAATGAACTTCACCACATCGACGCGGCTGTCGTACTCGATACGTTCGCCTTCGCCTTCGATCGCCTCATCGACGCCGTCACGCTTGGTCCGGTAATAAGCGAGCTTGCCCGGCGCGGCGATGGACACGGCTTTCTGGTAGCCCTGCGCGTCCTGCGACACCTCGACGCGCGCGCCACGCACCAACGTCGTGCCCTTGGTGATGACCACATTGCCGGTGAACACGCTGCTCTGCTTCAAATCGTCATAGCGCAGCGCGTCGGCCTCGGCGTTCATGGGTTTGTCGCGGTCGGCGCGCTCGGCTGACGCCGGCAAGGCCAATCCCAGTGACAGGGTGATCGATGTAATCACGACGGGTAAAAATCGGACAGAAAAGCGAAAAGAAAAGCGAAGTTGCATAAGGGCACGAATCTTGCTGCTTTGAGAGTCGGCCATTGTAGCGACGGGCCTCTGCGAATGCGCCCTTTCACGTGCCCGGGACATAAAAAAACCCGCCTCGAAAAGGCGGGTTTTAACGGCAATTAATGCCTCTGCGGGGCCGCAGGCCGACTCAAGCCGGACGCCTGGCCTGCAGCACCAGGAAATCGGTCACTAGCAGCGCACGCTCCATCGACTTGGCGAGGGCACCCGAGGTGTAGTAGCGACCGGCCACGCCGAGCGCCGGCACGCCTTCGACCTGGTAGCTGTCTTGCAGCTGGGTCGCCTTGCGCACCTTGGTGCTGACCGAAAACGAGTTGTACAGCTCGGTGAATTTGGCCTTGTCTATGCCCTGCTTCTCGGCCCAGGCCGTAACCTGCTCGGCAGTGGCCAGTGGTTGCTTGTTGACGTGGATTGCGTCAAACACTTTGCGATTGAGTTCATCGACCTTGCCAAGGGCTTCAAGCACGAAGTACAGCCGCTGAGCCGGCTCAAAATCAGGCCGGAATGAGACTGGCACGCGGCGCAGCACCACGTCCTTCGGTATCGTTTTCGACCAGGCTTCAAGCTGCGGCTCGAAGTTGTGGCAATGCCCGCAGCCGTACCAGAAAAACTCGACCACCTCGACCTTGCCGGCCGGGGTTTCAGTTGGTGCGGGCTTGCTCAGCGTCAGGTAGTCGGTGCCATTTTTGAAGGCCGCTGCCTGCGCCTGCGCCGGGCCGGTCAGCACGGTGCCTAGTGAAGCAGCAAGCACGCCAACCCCTGCCGACACTGAAAATTCACGACGTTGAATCAATTTTTTCTCCTAAAGTTAACGGTACAGGATAGACCCCGACCTGGATTGAGGCATTCAAGCGGATAAAAGTTCAGCGCTGCACCCGCACCAGCGCGGTTTCAATTGAATTGCCGTCAAGCCGCTCTTTGGCGCGGTCGGCGTCTTCCTTGCGATCAAACGGCCCGAGGCGCACGCGATACACGGTGCGGCCCGATTGCTCGCGCTCGCTGACCTTGGCCTGCACGCCCAATAGCGTCAGACGGGCGCGTTGCTGTTCGGCGTCCTCGGGTGTGCGGTAGGCGCCGGCCTGCACAAAATAGGTGAAGGGATCGACACCGCCGCCTGCGGCAGCCGGGGCTTCTGCGCGCGATTTGGCCAGGTCACCAATCGGATCGGCGCTGGCCGCCGGGCCGGCATTTTTGCCCAGCGCCGCTGCGCCTGGTCTGCCGCCCAGCACGGCAGCTGCGGAGGCAGCTGGCGCGGGGGCCACCGGCGTCACACCGGGAATCGCCGGAGCCGGAGCGGGCGCAGGGGCTGGGTTTTTTCCAGCCAGCGGCGCATTGGGGTTCCAGTCTTTGTTGCGCTTGGCCTCGGCGGCATCGCCGTCGGGGTTGCGCGGCTGCGACTTGTTCATGAAGGGAACGGGCACTTTGGTGATGTACACCGCCACAGCCAGCGCCGCGCCAAGACCGACCAGCGTGCCAAGGATGAATCCCAATAAAGTTCCGCCGCGTTGCTTGTTCATACCCTGCCTGTGTGTCCTGTCGCCGCTCTGTTTGCGTCTGCGATTCGCAGACGGGCTAGCCGTCATTTTCAAAGTGCTACATCTTCTTTGGCGCGCTCACGCCCAAAACCGCGAGGCCATTGTGCAATACCTGCGCCGTGGCATAAACCAGCGCCAGGCGCGCCAGCTTCACCGGCTCGTCATCGACCAGAATGCGTTCGGCGTCGTAGTAGCTGTGGTAGC
>JANOOO010000284.1:0-4203 GCA_031421375.1 Polaromonas sp. | reverse complement strand
GTTGGCCAGGCCGTCTTTGAACATACTGGAGGCCGACAGCAGCAGCAGACGCGGGGTTTCAATCGCGTTGCCCGCCACGCAGACGATGCGCGCCTTCTGGCGCTGCTCTTTGCCGTCTTTGTCGCGGTAGACCACGCCCGTCACCATGCCCTGCGGGTTGTGCTCGATGCGCGTTACGTGCGACTGCGGGCGAATCTCAAACTTGCCGGTCGCCTCGGCCTTGGGGATTTCGACGTACAGGGTCGACCATTTAGCCCCGCTTTTGCAGCCCTGAAAGCAAAAGCCCAACTGCAGACAGCGACCCCGGTCATCGCGCGGCTGGCTGTTGATGGCCATGTTGCCGGTGTGAACGTCCTTGTAGCCAAGCTTCATGGCACCGGCGTGCAGCACCTTGTAGTTGTTGTTGCCCGGCAAACCAGGAATGCCGTGGGTGCGCGTCACGCCCATTTTGTTTTCGGCCTTGGCGTAATAAGGCTCCAGCTCCTTGAGCGTCAGCGGCCAGTCCATCAGGCTCGCACCCTTGATGTCGCCGTAATGCGTCTTGACGCGAAACTCGTGGTCTTGCAAACGCAGTGAGGCACCGGCCCAGTGTGTGGTGGTACCGCCGACGGTTTTGCAGATCCAGGCTGGCAGGTTGGGGAAGTCTTTGGCGACGCGCCAGGTGCCCGAGGTGGTGCGGTTGTCGAGCCAGGCGAGCTGCCCGAAGGACTTCCATTCGTCGTTGATGTAGCTCGCCTGCGACTGCAGTGCGCCAGCCTCTAACACGACGACTTTGATGCCTTTGACGCAGAGCTCGTGCGCCAGCGTGCCGCCGCCTGCGCCCGAGCCAATGATGACGACTGCACTGTCGTCGTTGCTGTCGATTTTTGCCATGATGATTCCTGTGATGTTCTCGTAAAGGTCTGCGCTTGTGGGGTGCGGGCTCAGCCGATCCACGGGGCCGGGCTGGCGGCTTTGGAAGGCTCGGGCAACCACTTCAGGTCTTGAAAACCGCGCGTGAGGTAGCCGCCTTTTTCCCAGGACGAGCCGGGGTAGCCGAAGGCCGTGAAGGCCATGTCGTTGTCGTAAAGCGAAGTCACGCACTGGCCGCGTACGGCGTTGAAGAAGGGCTTGCCTTCCATCGCCTTGACGATCTGCAACTGCCTGACGGGCGTAGCCTTGGCAAAGCTGCCGCCTGCTGCTTTGTCAAGCTCGCTGCAGCCGCCTTTGATCAGCGTGGCTTTGGCGGCGTCTTTGCCGGCACCGCCGTCAAGGTCTTTGGCCAGCAGCGCATACACCGCGTCCGGCAACTTCTCATGCGGAAACAGCACGCGGCCCATTTTCATCAGCGTCGTGCCCTCGGCTGTACTCAGTGTTTTCAGCTCCAGAGCCCAGGCCCGCGAAGGAGCCAGTGCGGTTAATACGCCGCCCACCGCCAGCGTGCCCATCAGCACGCCGCTGCCGCGCAGCAGGCTGCGGCGTGTCAGCGGCAAATCGAGCTTGGGCACCTCGCCGCTGGCCTCGCCGTCACCGCAGGCGCTGGCTGCGGCTTGCTCGGTGGATTGAATCGGTATGACTTTCATCGCTGTCTCCTGGTGTGATCTGACTGGTATTGAAATGCGTTTGCGTTTGACTCGTTCACTGGTAATGCCCATGACGCTCCAGCACCTCGACTTTGTAGCCGTCGGGGTCCTGAATGAAAAAGTAGCGGGCAATCAGGCTGCCATCGTCGGCCTTGAACTCCTTGATGTCGAGCGGGGCATACCCCAATGCCAACAGGCGCGCGCGCTCGGCTGCCGCGTCGGGCACACAGACGCCGATGTGGCCGTAACCGTCGCCGTGGGTGTAGGGCTCTTTGCGGTCTTTGTTCCAGGTCAGCTCGATCTCGGCGTCGTTCTCGGTGTTGCGCAGATACACCAGTGAGAAGCTGGGGAAGTCAAGCCGATGTGAGGGGTGCAGGCCGAAGCATTCGGCATAGAACTTCAGCGAGTGGTCCAGATCCAGAACCCGGACCATGCTGTGGATGATTTTCGACATGAACGCCTGGTTAAAAAGTGAGGGCTTGACTCTAAAACGGGGCTGCACCGGACGGGTAATAAACGGTTAAATGGAGCGGTTCAAAACGCGATTATTTCGTTCACGCAAACCCTAATCGACAGGACTGCCGCAAGTCAGATCGGCACGCAGAAGCGCTGTCGGCAGGGCCGCTTTCGGCGTCGCGCGGCAGGTTTGGACGGCATGCGTCAATTGCCGGGAGATCACCGGGGAACATTTTTCCAGCTGTTCGCTCGCCTGCTCGCCTGCCTGCCAGCGGGGGCTGGGCTGGCGCAGCACCGGGAGGCGACAGTCAAATGCCTTTGGATTCGAGCACGACCAGCCCGCGCGGCGTGTGCAGCGTGGCAGCGATATTCGGCGCACCCGCAGCAATGCTGACGCTCTGCAGGCCGATGGCCTCATAGCCGATGCGCAGCGTGTCGGCGCGCGGATGCGCCACCTGCAGTGACGCCAGCACCACGCCGCTGCCCGGCATGCTGCCCGCCGGGTGAACGCTGCCCCACTCAATCAGCGTGGGCAGTGCGCCGTAGAACAGCCGCTGGCCGTCATCCCGAATCGAAATTTTCCAGCTCAGCACGCCTTGCGCGGTCTGGCGTGATGCCTTCAGCAGCTCGCCGCGTTCCAGGCCAACGCGGCGCAGCGCACGCACCGCCGCAGTAGCGCTGGCGCTGCGGGCAACGAAGTGAATCAGCCGTGGGCCTTTTTTCCTCAACTGGTTCTGCATCTCGCCGTCATCCAGGTCAAACCAGCGCTTCAAGCCCGCAGTACGGGCGCAGGAAGCTCCTGAATTAATAGCGATCAGTTCGAGGTAAGCGTCGGGGAATTGCGCCGATCCAATCGAAAGCAAACGGTTGTGCGTGCCCATTAGCGGGTGTTCGCCGCCGGGCTCCGGCGTGACGCCCAGCGTCTGCTCGCACCACGCGGCGGCTTCGTCCAGGGTGGTCGCCGCGACGACGAGGTGATCGACCTGCGCGCTGACGGGCGTTTGTTCGGCGGACATGAATCAATGCACGCGGCGTCAAAGCTCGACGTGGCCGTCAATGCAGGTCACCGAGTCGCCGCCGACCCAGACCTGGCCCTGCGTATCGCGCTCGATGTACACCTGCCCGGAACGGCCCAGGCACACACCCTGCGAGGCGCGGTAGTGCGCGCTCAGGTGGCCGTCTTCGATCAGCCACTGCGCCAGGCTGGCGTTGAGGCTGCCGGTTACGGGGTCTTCATTGACGCCCATGCAGGCTGCGAAGCCGCGCACTTCGAGGTCGGGCGTAAACGTGTCCAGGTCAGGCGCGGCAGCGCGTGGCGCGAAGGCGCGTGCTTCGCGGTTGCCGCGTGCAATCAGTGGGGGAGTGGCCGCTTCGCTCGCGGTGGGGTAGAGCGCGGCCACCCCCACTTTGACGCCGATCTGCTTGAGCGCCATGTGGTCGGGCGCGAGCTGCAGCACGGTGTCGGGGTGGTCGAGCAGCAGCGCCAGCCAGACCGGGCCGTTGTCGAGCCGCTGCGCGGCGACGATCTGCGCCGGCTTCAAGCCCAAGGCCCCGGCGACCCGCGCGAGCTGCATCTGGTCCGGTACGGAGCGCGTCATTGCTGGTGCGGCAAAGGCCGGACGGCTGCCTTGCAGGCGAATGTCAATTAGTCCCTGCTGGCACTGCTGCACGATGCGGCCGGGGAGCTTCGGCTGGCCACCGGCCTGGAGCCAGGCGTGGCAGCTGCCCAGCGTCGGGTGGCCGGCAAACGGCAACTCACCGCCGGGCGTGAAAATTCGCAGCCGGTAGTCGGCGGTCGCATCAGTCGGCGATAACAAAAAAGCAGTTTCTGAGAGATTCGTCCAGCGCGCAAAGCGCTGCATGGCCGCATCATCCAGGCCATCGCCGTCCAACACCACGGCCAGGGCATTGCCGAGGTAGGCGGTGTCGGTGAAGACGTCGACTTGTTTGAAGCGGCGGGCGCGCATGGCGTGTTAAGCGGGCTGAGCCAGCGCGTTCAGCTCAGTGCCATGTCGAGCACGCCGGTGCTGGCTTGCCGCCCGCTGAGGACTTGAAACCAGCGCTCAATGTTCGGCCGACTTTGGCGCTGCTGCGGCAGCGCAAACCAACGGTGCACCTCGCAGCCCAGCGGAATGTCGGCCATGGTGAAGTGCTCACCAGCCACAAACGCATGGCGACCCAGCTG
>JANOOO010000283.1:0-9009 GCA_031421375.1 Polaromonas sp. | reverse complement strand
TGCACCCGCTGTGCTTCGATTTCAGCTCAATATGGCTTAAGGATTCGGCCCTGCAGACGCTTATTCGCGCGCCCGGTCGGCATAGCGGCCGAAGCGCCAGGCGGTGCCCTCTTGCGTGATGCGGCGCCAGGTTTCGCGTTTGTCAAAGGGTGTCATTTCGGGCCAGCGCTGCACTTCGTCGAAGCGCCGTCCGCAGCCCTTGCAGACTGCGTCGCCCTGGCTGGTCGAGCAAATCGCGATGCAGGGCGTGTCGGCTGTGGTGTCGTACCAGACCAGCCAGGCGGCCAGGGCTTCAGGCGGAAAACCGCGCACGTCGGCTTCGTCTTCATGATAAAAAACCAGCAGCGCATAGACCTCGGCGAGCGCCCGCAGCTCGGGGGCCAGCGTGATGCCGTCGGGCGAAGGCTTCTTCGCGCGCCAGTAATTGATGGCTGACTCAATGTCGGTGATGTGAATGCCGGGCATGCTGCCTTTTGCAGAAGATCAGGAAATCAGGAAGTCAGGGAGCCGAAAGTCCGGCGGGAACGGGATTATGGAGCAGCCTTGCGCGAGTGGGTGGCACTGCCAGAGCACGCTCTTTGCCGGGGGAAAAGCGGTCTGCGGCGCGACGCCGCTTCATTGCATTTGCAAAAAAAGCCGTACCAGTGTCCAATTGCGTCCACGAAGGGGAGTAACTCCCTCGCTTTGCTGCACTATTTTAATAACAGGCATTTCAGCAAAGCCGCTTCAACAAGTCGTCATCACGGAGCCCCGGCTCCCGGCTTGTTGGGCATGCAGCGACACTGCATGCCGAGCCAGACCTTCGATTGAAACCTGTAATTGGTTTGATCGGACGTCAGCGGCTTTTTTCTCGCCAGCGCCGCATCTCACCGCCTCGGATTTTCAATAAGGCAGAAATGCGCGTCGCGCGTTTGTGCAATTTCAACAATTATGGAGTTTGTCTGTGGAATTATTTAGTACGCCCTGGTGGTCGGCCCTTCTGGCCATCATCCTGATTGACCTCGTGCTCGCTGGCGACAACGCCATCGTGATCGCGCTGGCCGCCCGCAACCTGCCACCGAAGCTGCAGAAAAAAGCCATCATCTGGGGCACAGTCGGCGCCATTGTGGTCCGCACGGCGATGACAGTCGTCGTGGTCTGGCTGCTGAAGATTCCGGGCCTCATGCTGGCCGGCGGTCTGGGCTTGCTCTGGATTGCCTACCGGCTGCTCGCCGACACCGGCGACGACGAACACGGCGGGCCGATCGCCACCACGTTTTTCGGCGCGATGAAAACCATCGTGGTGGCCGATGCGCTGATGGGCATTGACAACGTGCTCGCCGTCGCGGGCGCAGCGCAGGGCTCGTTTGACCTGGTGGTCATCGGCCTGCTGATCAGCGTGCCGATTGTGGTGTTTGGCAGTGCTTTGGTGTTGAAGCTGGTTGATCGGTTTCCCATCATCATCAAGCTCGGTGCTGCTGTGCTGGCCATCACGGCTGCAAAAATGATCACAAGCGAGAAATTGCTTGCCCCCATCTACGGCAGCGCCGGATCACTCGCGACCCTGCAGTCTGCTGCGCAATGGGCAACCTATGCGCTGGCTGTGGCCGGTGTGCTGGGTGCCGGTTGGTGGGTCAACCGCCGGTTGCAGAGTCCGCGCAAGGGCGACGACGCACTCACGCCGTAAGCTGCGTGGCGGCAACTGGCCGGTGCGGGCATGCTGGTGGCGAAGGATTGACAGGCCAACCGCCCTGCCTTTTTCAAGGCTCAACTCACCGGTCGAGTTTTTCCTGCAGCAACTGCTCTTTGAGCAAGGCGTCAATCTGCCGCGTGCGGGTGTCGATGATCGCGCTTTCCATGTAGTCGGCGCTGCGCGGGTTGGCGCGAATCAGGTTTTGCGCGGCCCGCATTCGGTCCAGCGCGCCGCTGTATTCAAGCTGGGCAACGCGGCTTTCCGCGTCAGCGCGAATCGCCCGCACCTCCAGCTTTTGCCGGCCATAGGCTTCGGCCAGCAGTTGCCAGGCCCCGGCATCACGCGGATGCGCAGCGACCCAGGTCTGCAAACGCTCGGACACAGCTTGCGCCCGGTCGCCCGCCAGCAGCGAGCGCGCCTGCACCATCACTTCAGCACGCGTCTGGGCCTTGCCCATATCAAAGGTCGCGGCTGTCGGCGGCACGCGGCCGGCCTGCAAGTCTGCTTCGATTGACAGCAGTGCGACCGCGCCGCGCGTGCGCGCGTCTCCGGCAGTCATTCGTGCGAGCGGCTCCAGCAGCTCACGCGCCCGGGCGAACTCGCGCAGGCGCACTGCCGCCAGAACGCCGCCGTAAATTGCACCTGCGGCTGCGCTGGCGGCGGGCGTCACCACCATGCCGGGCGCGGTGGCCGACTGCAGGCGGCGCTGCCCCTCGGCCAGCATGGCGCGCTGTGCGTCAGGTCCGGCGGCGCTGAGCACGCGGGCACGTGCCGCCATCATGGCGTGCAGCATCGGCGAATAAGGCGCATTGGCCAGTGCCGCTGGGCCACTGGCCTCGGCGCCCTTTGCCGACGATTCAAGCTGCAAGCGCGATTGCGCCTCGGCCAGCCGCTCAGTCGTCAGCGGGTGCGAGCGCAGATACGGAAACGCCCCGCTGTCATTGAGCCGCGCGCCCTGCTGCAGCTTGTCGAACATGCCGGTCATGCCAGCGCTGTCAAAGCCGGCCCCGGTCATGACGCCATAGCCGACGCGGTCGGCTTCGCGCTCCATGTCGCGAGAAAAATTGAGCTGCCCCTGAATGGCTGCGGCCTGCCCGCCGACGATGGCCGCGCCGCCCAGATTGGCGTTTTTTCCCGCTGCCAGTGCCCCGAGAATCATGGCCGCGAGCAGCCATGGCGCTTGCCGGCTTTGCTGCGTCATGAGGCGCGAGATGTGGCGCTGCGTGACGTGACTGAGCTCGTGCGCCATCACGGCCGCGAGCTCGTCCGAGGTGCTGACCGCGCCGATCAACCCGAGGTGAATGCCGAAGTAGCCACCGGGCAGCGCGAAGGCGTTGACGCTGCGGTCGCGGACCAGAAAAATGTCCCAGGCAAAGCGCTCGTCAAGCTCGGGGCTCAGTTCGCCGCGGCTGCGGGCGGCTGCGCGCAGCGGTTGCCACAAGCTGTGGATGTAGTCGCTCAAAATCGCGTCGTCAAGGTTGTCGGGGTCGCGGTGAATGCTCATGGCAATGCGGTCGCCCAGACGGCGCTCGGCGGCAAGCGTCATGGCGCTGCCATCGCCCAGGGCGGGCAGCGAGCTGGCGCTGCCGTAGGCGTCTGGTGGCTGTGCCGCAGTCTGCGCACCGGATGGCGTGGCGAGCGCCAGGCTGCAGGCCAGCATCAGCAGGGTGGCCCGGCGAAGGGGCTGCAGCGGCTTGGCTAAACCGGGGTTTTTACAAAGAGGTGAACAAAGAGGTGATGTCAAAGGCGAAGTCCGGTTAGAAATAACGCAGAAGCGCTGCAGGCTGTCGAAGGCAAGCTGTGTGGCCGATCGACTGTATGACCTCTTATGATGACGCCAGCTTGTAAAGGTTTCGTACGCAGCATGACAGCCTCCTCCCCACTCACCCATTTTGACGCGCAGGGCCAGGCCCACATGGTCGATGTGTCAGCCAAAACTTCGACCCATCGCATCGCAGTCGCCAGTGGCCGCATCACCATGCTGGCCGCTACGCTGGCGCTCATCGTGCAGGGTGGGGCCAAGAAGGGCGACGTGCTGGGCGTGGCGCGGCTGGCGGGCATCATGGCCGCCAAAAAGACCAGCGAGCTGATTCCGCTGTGCCACCCGCTGGCCATCACGCGCGTGGCGGTCGATTTTGAGATTGACGAGCCCGGCTGCAGCGTGCGCTGTGAAGCGCGGGTTGAAACCGTCGGGCCGACCGGCGTTGAGATGGAAGCCCTGACAGCGGTGCAAATTGCGCTGCTCACCATCTACGACATGTGCAAGGCGGCCGACCGGGGCATGGTGATGGGCGAGGTGCGGGTGCTGGAAAAGCACGGGGGTAAATCGGGCAGCTTTTTGGCAGGGGCGTGACGGCGCGCATCGACCGCGTACACGCACTATTTCCTGGTTTGTGGGTCCGCAGCAGCTTCGTTTGAGCTTGAGATTGAGATTGCCCCTGACGCTGGCCTGGTTGACTGCTCGTGCGCCCGGGCCCAGCGCGCATGCTCGACTGGAAACGCCGCCCGAAAGCGTGCCAGATGCACCAGCGCGTCGTCGTCCAGCCCAAGCATCACCGCACTTTCAATGACCTTTTCAATCACGCGCGGCTCCGGCGAATAGTGCAGCATGCGGTTGGCCAGAATAAACGTGGTTTTGGCGTTGTCCCGCGTCACGGGCGTGACGGTCAGCTCGGAAAAATCAACCTGATCCCGAAATAGCCGCGACTTGCGCGCCTGCGCCGCAGCATCGCTGCGATACGCTTCGGCTCGTTCGGCAGGCTGCAAATAAACCTGGCTGATGCGGTGGTAATCCCACAGTGCGTAGCCGGCAGCCGCTATTAAAAACAGAGCTGCTTGCGCCCGTACGGTGTGGCCTAGAGGCCGATCTGGTTCAAGAATTCCGCTGGTATCGGCATGTTGCCGCCGCCACAGCAAACCCACACACAAGCCCGCCGCTATTTGAAACGGGCCGTACCACAGCGGGTATTCAACCAGGCTGTGCAGTGCAATGACGGCCAGCACGCCCCACGCCATCTGCCGACTCGCATCGCGCTCACGCCAGGGCGCGCGCGCCAGCACCCACCAGCCCAGCAGCCCGCAGGCACCCAACGCGGCAGGCACGCCCCAGGTGAAGGCGAGTTGCAGCGGCAGGTTGTGCGCGTTGTCCAGAATCTCGCAAAAACGCGGCCCGCTGTAGAGCGTCATGTAATGCGCAAAATCAAGCTCGCCCCAACCCCAGCCCAGCCACGGCCTCAATGAAATCAGCTGCAACACGTTGGACCAGAGCACCAGTCGGCTCCCGCAGGCCGGTGAATCACGCAGGCGGGCGAACATGCCTGGCTCAATACCCGCCAGATACGGCAACGCCAGCAGGCTGACGCCATAAACGACAACGGCGGTCAGCAGCAGACGGCGCGGTGCCGGGCGTCGCCAGCCGCCCCACATGGCGAACAAAGCCACTAGCAGCACCAGCTGAAGCAAGCCGGTGCGGGACGACGACGCGGCATTGCCCGCTGCCAGCAAGGCCACCGCGCCAGGCAAGCCCAGCGTGCGGGCCAACAAAGCGCCAGCAGTGGTTGCCGTGCTTGCTGCGTTGGTGTCGCTTGCGGTGATTGCGGGCGCATCCCACGGCCAGTCCACGGAGCGAAGACGTGGCCGCGAAGCGATGCAGAGCGCCGCTACAAGCGCCATATTGGTCAGCGTTGCAAACTGATTGCGCTGACGCAAATTGCCAAATGCCTCACCCACTGTGCCCTGCTCGACCCACGGCTCCAGCGCCGCCGCCAGACCAAAATACTGAAGCAAGCCGATCACCACACTGAGCAAGCCAGCCAGCACCAGCGCCCCGGCGAACGGCGCAGCCCAGTGAGCGGCGAGCGTCAGCCGCGTTGCGGCCACGGCCTGCGCGTCACGCAGCGCCGACAAGCCCAGCAGCGCAGCCGTTGCCACCAGCGCAAGCAGCCAGGGCACGACGGCGGGGGACGGGCCGGGCGCGAATGGCGTCAGCCACGGCAGGGCGAGCAGCAGGCAGGCGGTGGTGGGGAAAAAGAGCGGCGCGCGCATTCGGAAATTGTCGCTGGAGTGGGGGTTGGATGGGTTTGCTTGAACGGGGACAGTGACCATCCGCTTGCCGGGTTCCGCGTAGCGGAATATCATGGGTCGTGATTCATTCGTTCATGTGTCCTGACACCGAAGCCCTGTTTCAAAGTCGCGTCGTGCCTCGGTTCAGGAACATCGAACGAGTGGCACGGCGTAAGTTGCTGCAATTGCATGCATCGACCGAGTTGGCCAGCTTACGGGTGCCACCGGGCAACCAGCTTGAAGCCCTAAAGAATGACCGTAGGGGTCAGCACAGCATTCGCATCAACGACCAGTGGCGGCTGTGCTTTGTTTGGCGTAAAGATGGCGCGCACCAGGTTGAAATTGTGGATTACCACTAGGGAAGCGGAACATGGCGAAATTACTAGACGAAATTCACCCCGGCGAAATTCTGCTGGAAGACTTCATGAAGCCGATGGGCATCAGCGCCCGCAAGCTATCGGCCGATATTGACGTGTCGCCGAGCCGGATCAGTGATGTGGTGAATGGCCAGCGGCCAATCACGGCCGATACGGCATTGCGCCTGGGTATCTATTTCAGCATGGAGCCTCGTTTCTGGATCAACCTTCAATCCGAATACGACATACGAATGACGACTCGCGAACTTCAAGCCAGGATCACGCCGCGCATCCGGGTCTTTCAACCCGGTTGAATCGCAGCGCATAGCGCTTCGTCGGGTTTCTCGCCAGGGAATTAAATCGGTCTGAGCACTCTGTGCGAGCGACTCCGCGTCATCAGGCAGCGCCGGTTTTAGACTGCAATCCAGCCCGCCCTTGTGCCTTGATCGCCGTGGGCCCGGCTAAACAGTCAGGCATTGACCACAATTGGCACCAGTCGCGTCACGCCACCGCGTACCGGGACGGCGACAACACCATGGGCAAAAGTGACATCAGCCAAAAGAATTGGAATCTGACCCCGATTACAGAACACCATGCAAAATACGTCCGTAGATGCATAATGCACTATGCGTATTCAAGGAGCGTTTTTATGCAAAAGAGAATGACCATTACTCTGGATGAGGCGGTTTATGACGGCCTGATGCGCGTAGTGGGCCGCGGGAAGGTCAGTCAATTTCTGGAATCTCTGGCAAGGCCGCACGTGTTGGACGCCGCACTGGACGAGGGCTACCTTGCCATGAGTCAAGACCGCCAGCGCGAAGAAGAAGCGTCTGAGTGGGTCAACGGCCTGATCGCTGATGTGGCCCATGCTGAGAGGTGAAGTGTGGTGGGTTGAGTTCGACCCGGCCGTCGGCAGCGAGATCCGCAAGACCCGGCCCGGCGTCATTGTCAGCAACAACTCGGCCAATCGCAATCTGGCGCGGGTGATCGTCGTCCCGCTGACCAGCAACACTGATCGTGTTTATCCGGGGGAGGCACGTGTGTCCGTTGCCGGTCAGAGCAGCAAAGCGATGGCAGACCAGATCATGACAGCGGATAAAGCGCGCCTCAAGTCCCGGATTGCCGCGCTTTCAAAGGCAGATATGAATGCAGTGGAACTGGCGGTGCGGGTGCAGCTTGCGTTGGCGATTTAGGACAGTGAGATTCAGATATCCACATTGGGATCTGACCAAAATGACCTTTCCGAGATCGGGTGCGGGGTCAGGAAGCTGACTAGCTAAAAGCTTGTCCCGAATTCAACGCGCGCCGACCAAAAAGGCGGCTGGTGGCAGGAATGGGATGGCTCGCCAAGGGTGCATTTGAGTTAGATGCGGGTCGCTGGCGACAATCATCTCGGCATTCACGGCCAAGGCCAAGGCAAGAAATTTATCGTCCTTCGGGTCGCTGCACTCGCTCACCAGCTGGAGCACGTCAACCATACGCAGCTGTCGGCGCAGTCCATCGACAAACGCCTGCCGCATTTCCGGGCTGGCATACCGATCAAACTTTGATCGACTCAGGACCACTTGCAGTTCTGCAAAAGTCGCGTGTGACGCACATACCTCGTAGTGCAACAGCGCTCTTTCCAGTGCCAGAGCCGGCACAGACTGCGGCCGGATCGCCGCACTGACCAGTACCCCCGTGTCGATAACAATCGGCCTATCGAAGTTCATTGACCAGCCGGGTCACGTCCGCGTCGGTCAGAGCAGCAGCCTCTGCGGTCACGCCAGGCTGCTGCGCGAGTTGCTCGCGGTATTGCGCATACCAGCGACTAGCCGTTTCCCGACGCGTGCGCAAGTCGGACAACACCTGCATGTCCTGGTCACAAATCACATAAGCCACCGGCCGACCTCGCCGCGTGACCTGCACCGGTTCGCGTTGCGAACGGTCAATCAACTCACCGAAACGGCTTTGCGCTTCTACAGACGTTACGATCAACATTGCGATCTCCTTTAAATGGCCATTATGGCCGTTTCATGGATTCTGCGCTTTTGATTTTCTTTCTGTAAAAAAGGCCGCGAAAGTTTCGCAAGCCTAGTACGAGCGCGTCCGACCCTGAGAATTCAATCAATGAGTCGAGGAGTGAATGAAACCAAACTGATTTCAGATTGTGGTAATTGTGATCTGACCACGATTACACAAAAATGCTTTAGTGCCGAGAGCGCACGCTAAAGTAAATTGTGCGGCAGAGGGAGACTCTGTTCTAGCCAGCTATTTTAGTGAGTTCTGCCCAAGAAAAAGCCCCGTACAAGGCGGGGCTCACATTCTTGCTGGTGTGACAGAGCACTTTAGGCAGTTCCTCTCACACGGCTAAACAATCAACATTAACCGCGGCAAGAAGCAGGGCGAAACTTCTGCTGCAAAGTGCCCGTATTGCAGGTCCAGCGAATCGACCCTTCAGGGGGAACACCGACAGCCAATGGAACCGCAGCGCTAGCTGCTACTGCCGCCACTGGTGCAATATATCCTGGGTCACCTACTGCACCTACCCCAGCAATGGCAGGAGTGGCAGCGCGCTCTGCGGTCGGCACCATGATGATGCTTCCATTGTTGGCCGCAGTACCACCTGCTGCGGCTGTATACATAATAGTAATCGTGCCATTGGTATCAGTCACAGATATATCTTGTACATTCGTCGTCGGCAAGGGCTTGGTCCACCCGGTTGCGAACTGAGCACCATTCGCCGAATTTTCAGCAACAGCCAGCTTGGCCGAGGTTGCCAACACTAAGCCCTCGCTGACCCGCGCCCGAATCGTGTAATCCTGATAAGCCGGCAAAGCCACGGCAGCCAAAATACCAATAATCGCCACGACGATCATCAGCTCGATCAGGGTAAAACCCTTTTGAATGGAACGTTTCATCAAAAACTCCTTGTTGGTT
>JANOOO010000282.1:0-13689 GCA_031421375.1 Polaromonas sp. | reverse complement strand
GTCGGTCATGGCAGCTAGTTTAGGCAATTGTCAAAACACCAGCGGCTGCAGGTTGTAGGCTTCCCGCCAGCTGACGACGCCCTGTTCTTCGATCAAGCTGATTTTGACCAGCCCGCCCCGGCACGGCCCGCCCGCGCATTCGCCCGTATCAGGCCGGTACTCGGCACCGTGGCTGGCACACAGCAACCACTGGCCGTTGGCGTCGAAAACCTGGTTTGGTTGCCAGTCCAGCTCCATCGCGACGTGGGTGCAGCGGTTGAGGTAGGCGTGCGGCGCGCCGTCAAAGCGGATGGCGAACGCGCGGCAGGTCTGGCTTGCGTACACCACATCAAAGCCGACGGCCTCGCCGCCTTCGCTCAAGTCAGCAGAATTGCACAGGGGGTGATGCTCGCTCATGGTGCGCAACGTTTAGCCATTGACCAGCAGCCAGTCGTGCAACTGCGCGACGGAATGCGCAATAAAGCGCGGCTGGAGCACTTCAAAGCCAACACAGTCATGCGCGCCGTAGCTCACGCCGACGCTCGAACATTGGGCATTCAATGCCATCTGCAAATCATGGGTGGTGTCGCCGATCATCAACACGCGGCTGGCCGGCAGCTTGAACTGCGTCATCAATTCATGCAGCATGAGCGGCTGCGGTTTGCCGGCGGTTTCGTCAGCCGTGCGTGACGCGTTGAACACGCCTTTGAGCTGCGCGCTTTGCAGCGCTTCATCTAGCCCCAGCCGCGATTTGCCGGTGGCGACGGCCAGCAAAAAGCCGCGCTGCTTGAGTGCGTCCAGCATGGGCAGCACGCCGTCGAACAAAACCAGATCGTCGTAGTGCGCGGCGTAGTGATGCCGGTAACGTGCGCCGAGCTCGGGGTATTTGGCCGGGGGCAAATCGGGCGCGGCATGGGCCAGCGCCTGCGCCAGACCGAGACCGATCACATAGCCCGCCGCTTCGTCGGTCGGCACGGTGCCGCCCACGTCACGCACGGCCGCCTGAATACAGCGCACGATGATTTTGGTTGAGTCAAACAGGGTGCCGTCCCAGTCAAAGGCCAGCAGGTCGAAGTTGCGTTTTTGCATGCGTTTATTTTCGCCTGATTGCTGGCGTAAAGGTCAAACGCCATCTGGCAAAAAACCCGCCAGTTCAGGCGGCAGCACGGCTTGCAGCGCAATCGCCTTGCGAGTCTTTGGATGGTTGAATTTCAAGCTCCAGGCGTGCAGAAACATGCGCCGCAAGCTGGCCTCGTTCGCAGCCGGTTTTTGCAGCGCCCGGTTCAGTTCAAAGTCACCGTATTTGTCGTCACCCGCAATCGGGTGGCCGGCACTGGCCAGGTGTACGCGGATCTGGTGCGTGCGGCCGGTCTTGATCGTCACTTCAAGCAGCGTGAAGGGCTGACCAGGCGCGGCGGCCCTCGCCGGGATGCCCGCCCTGACCTTCACGAGCGTGACCGAGCGCAGGCCGTCGGGGTGGTCGCCCGGCACGACCTTGACGCGCCGCTCGCCTGCGCCCTCGCCGCTTGTGACCGTGAATTTGTGCAAGGCTTGGTCGATCACGCGCTGGTTGGCAGGCCAGTCGCCGCGCACCAGCGCCAAATAGACCTTGTCGGTTTCACGCTCGCGGAACTGCTCCTGCAGCACTTTGAGCGCCATGCGCCGCTTGGCGATCAGCAGCACACCGCTGGTTTCGCGGTCCAGGCGATGCACCAGTTCAAGAAAATCAGCGCCGGGCCGCGCCATGCGCAATTGCTCGATCACGCCGAAGCTGACGCCGCTGCCGCCATGCACCGCCACGCCCGCAGGCTTGTCAATAGCCAGCAAAAATTCGTCTTCAAACAGCACCGGAAATTCAGCCGCCGGGGCGTAGCCGCCGACCGTCGAGCTGGCCCCATGGCGCGCCACCTCTTGCGCCATCGCAGCGGCTTTTTGATCGGCTCGCTCCGACGTGCGAACCGGTGGCAGGCGCAGCACGTCGCCCGCGACCAGCCGCGTATCGGCCTGCGCCCGGCCTTTGTTAACGCGAACTTCGCCGCTGCGGATGATGCGGTAAATATGGGTTTTGGGCACGCCCTTGAGCTCGCGGATCAGGTAGTTGTCGAGCCGTTGGCCCGCATAGTCTTCGTGAACGGTGATCTGGCTGGCTTGCGCGTTCAGCGCTGCGGCTTCTTCTGCGGCAGGCGGCGCGGAGGGGGCCTTAAAAGTGGCCTTTGGGGCCGTGGCAGGCCGACTGGAGTGTTTGGCCGGGGCTGCCTGTGCCCGTATAATGCGTTTCACTAGCGATAAGCTGTAAGTAGTTGATTTGTCTGGATTTTAATCCACGCAAATGGCGGAAGTCTGAAACCAGACATCGGCCAAACTGCCGGCAGTCTGCGCCAGAAGGTCGATGCCGATGCAGGCAATCCGCCCGCAAGCGACCGGTGCCAGGCACCCCGCGGCGGGCCCCTTGCCAGCATGCAAGTTGACGCGATGCGACACCAATTACGGAATACCCAATCTGCCAGCCCGCAAGGCTGGCAGCGGATCCAGGCAAAACAAAAAGTCCTTTAACAGGTCCCGCCTCGACAACTCAGCCGATCAGCCAGATTGTTCATGCCGACGACGCCCATCAGGCCCCGTCCGCGCGTTGCAATCGACACTTGAAGCAGACCCGTCGGGCGCAAGCAGCTATTAATTCAATAGCGACACCCGTTTGACCGCTGTTTTTCCTCCATCCACGCGCCTACGCCAAAACCGCTTTAGCGACTGATTTTTCAGTCCGCTTGACGCGCGTTGAAAGCTCTCCGGCAATTCCCCTCGTTCGCCTCGCGTTCTCTTTGGCATCGTTGGCCCGATTTGGGCCTGAGATGTTTTAAGTTCCTCACATCAACAGGAACGACAAGGAAGACGAATCATGAAACGTATGCTGGTCAATGCGACGCAGTCTGAAGAGCGCCGCCTGGCAATCGTCGATGGGCAAAAGCTCCTCGACTATGAAATCGAAATCGAAGGGCGCGAACAGCGCAAGGGCAACATCTACAAGGCCGTCGTCACCCGCGTCGAGCCGTCTCTCGAAGCCTGCTTCGTCGATTACGGCGAAGACCGCCACGGCTTTTTGCCGTTCAAGGAAATCTCCAAACAGTATTTTGCGCAAGGCGTGCCGGTCAATCAGGCGCGCATCAACGATGTAATCCGCGAAGGCCAGGAACTGCTGGTTCAGGTCGAAAAAGAAGAGCGCGGCAACAAGGGCGCGGCGCTCACCACCTTTGTGTCGCTGGCTGGTCGCTACGTCGTTCTGATGCCCAACAACCCGCGCGGCGGCGGTGTCAGTCGGCGCATCGAGGGAGACGACCGGGCCGAGCTCAAAGAGGCGATGGACCAGCTTGAATACCCGGCCGGGGCCAGCATCATTGCGCGCACCGCCGGCATTGGCCGCAGCGCCCCTGAGTTGCAGTGGGACCTGAACTACCTGATCAAGCTCTGGACCGCGATTGACGGTGCCGGAAAGGGCGGCAAGGGCGCGTTCCTGATTTACCAGGAATCAAGCTTGGTAATCCGCGCAATCCGTGACTACTTCAACAGCGACATCGGCGACATTTTGTTCGACACCGACGACGTGTACGAGCAGGCGCGCCAGTTCATGGCGCATGTGATGCCCGAGCATGAACACCGCGTCAAGCGCTACCGCGACGACGCGCCGCTGTTCTCGCGCTTCCAGATTGAGCACCAGATCGAGTCGGCCTACGCCCGCACCGTGCAACTGCCCTCGGGCGGCGCCATCGTCATCGACCACACCGAGGCGCTGGTTAGCGTCGATGTGAACTCGGCGCGCGCCATCAAGGGCGGCGACATTGAAGAGACCGCGACCCGCACCAACCTGGAAGCCGACGACGAAGTCGCGCGCCAGATGCGCCTGCGAGACCTTGGCGGCCTGATCGTCATCGACTTCATCGACATGGAAGAGTCGCGCAACCGCCGCGACGTTGAAAGCCGTTTGCGCGACGCACTGCGGCAAGACCGGGCGCGCGTGCAGTTCGGCACTATCAGCAAATTTGGTTTGATGGAGATGAGCCGCCAGCGCCTGCGCCCTGCGTTGTCGGAAGGCGCGTCCATCCCCTGCCCGCGCTGCGGCGGCTCGGGCCACATCCGCGACACCGAAAGCTCGGCGCTGCAGATTCTGCGCATCATCCAGGAAGAATCACTCAAAGACAGCACAGCTTCGGTGCTGTGCCAGGTGCCGGTCGATGTGGCATCGTTCCTGCTCAACGAGAAGCGCTCCGAGATCAGCAAGATCGAAATGAAGCAGCGCATCAATGTGCTGCTGGTGCCGAACAAAACGCTGGAGACGCCAAACTACCGGCTCGAGCGCCTGAAGCACGACGACCCGCGTCTGGACAACATCGAGGCCAGCTACAAAATGGCCGAAGAGATGGAAGACCCGACGCTGGTCACGCGCCGCAGCCAGGAAAGGCACAACAAGCAGGAGCCGATCATCAAGGGCGTGCTGCCTGATGCGCCTGCGCCCATCGCACCGCCCAAGCCAGTGCCCGCGCCAGCGCCTGTCGCCCCCGTAGCCGTCCAGCCCGTGCGTCCGGCACCGGTGGTGGCCGCCGCCGAGCCGGCTGAAACAGGCTTTTTCGGCTGGATCAAAAACCTGTTTGGCGCGCCTGAAGCTCCTGCCGCCGCGGCAACGTCCGCCCCGGTCGCCAAAGCGGCTGAACGCGGTGAAGCCCGCGCCGACGGCCGTCCCGAGCAGCGTGGTGAGCGCAGTGATCGTGGCGAGCGAGGTGGCCGCGATGGCCGACGTGGTGGCCGTAGCCGCACCGATGGACGCACCGATGGACGCACAGAAGGGCGTCCAGAAGGTCGTGCCGAAGGTGCGCGCACGGAAGGACGTGGTGAGCCGCGTGAAGGTCGCAACGAGCCCCGCGCTGACGGGCGTATCGAGCCGCGTGAGCCGCGTGAGCCGCGCGAGCCACGTGAAGGCCAGGCTCGCGGCGAGCGCCGCGAGCGTCCAGCCGAAAGCCAAGGCCGCAACGACGCCGCCCGCCAGGAGCGGCCGACTGGTGAAGCCCAGGGTGACACCCAGCCACGCGAGCCGCGTGAACCCCGCGAACCCGGCAACAGCCGCGGCGGACGCGGTCGGCGCGAGCGCCCTGAAGGCGCAGAGCGCGGCGAGCGGGGCGACCGCCCGGCACGCGACCCGATTGAGCAAGACCTCGCCGCCGCCAACCAGGCCGCCATCGCCGCTGCCATGCGAGGTGAAAGCCCGCCGCAGCGCAGTGAACGCGCGGTACCCGTGCCGTCTAACGACGGAGTAGAGAGCCCGGACGCAGGCCAGTCGCGCGACAACCGCGGCGACGGTCGCCGCGAACGCAGCGATCAAGCAGGTGAACGCGGCGAGCGCGCGCCGCGCCGCAATGATCGCCGCGATGATCGCCGCGTTGAGGGCAGCGACACGCAAGGCATGGGCACCGGACCCGACGCGCAGGCCCTGCACGCCGACGATTCCGCTGCCGCAGCCCGCGCGCCGCGCAGCCACGACGACATGCCGGCTTCCGCCGTCAACGTGAACGGTTTCAGCGCGCCGCAAGAAAGCAGCAACCACGCTGATCCCGCGGGCGCAGAGGGCCATGCTGAGGGCAGCGCCGAGCGCCAGCCTAGAGAAAAGCGCGGGCGTGACCGCTTCGGACGCGAGCGCCGCGAACGTGGTGATCGCGTGGAGCGCAGCGACGCACCCCGCGAAGGTCAGCCTGCCGAAGGCCGCCAATCAGCCGGTCAATTCGATGAAAACCTGGCTTCAGATCCCAACGCACGGGCGCAAGCAGCTATTGATTCAATAGCGACTGCCGAGCATCAGGCAGCGCCACCAGCGGGCGTAGTCCAGCTGACAACGGCCCCAATCGCCGGGTTTGGAGCCAGTTCCGGTGAGCTGGCCGACAACGCAGCCGGTGCCAGCCGCAACGCGCGTCCTGCTGCCGCGCCACGCCGCCAGCCTGAGCCCGCGACGGCGATGCCTGCAGCTGTAGCCCCCGCTGCACCGCAGATCACCTTGCCCAAAGTCGGTGCCTACGATCTGCCTCTGCAGGACTTGAGCCAGGTCGCGCAAGGCTCAGGCTTGCAATGGGTCAACTCCGATCCCGCGAAAATCGCCGAAGCCCAATCGGCGATTGCTGCCGAAGCCAAAGCGCCGCATGTGCCGCGCGAGCGCCAGGCGGTAGCCCCTGAAGACGCAAGCCCGCTGATGCTGGTCGAAACCCGACGCGATCTGGGTGCAATGACCCTGCCGTTTGAAAAGCGCGACGCTGCCGTCTGAGCATCAGGGCGGCATGGCGTGAGGCAGCGACAGGCAATTTTTGGATTGCCTGCCGGCCTGCCGGAACAATGAAAAAGGGTCCGCATGCGGACCCTTTTTTTGTTTCACGGCGGCAGCTTCCAACCGGTCTTTGCCTTGCAATCCAGATTCACACGCCCGCAGCTTGCCGATACGCCTGCGCGGCAGCCGCCTCGTCGTCCCGCTGCTCGGCCAGCAGCGCGAGCGCGCGCCAGGCGTTGCGGCGCAGCGTGGAATCTTGCAGGCTCTGCGCGGCCTGCGTCAGCAATTGGCGCGACTTGCCCCAGAGCTGGCGGCTCAGGCAGGCCATACCGGCCAGGTACTGCAAATTGGCATCACGCGGGCGGCCCTGTTGCGCCGCCTCAATGCGGGCCAGCCACGCGCCGTCGAGTGTCTCCATGCCAAGCTCCAGCACGCCGATGGCCTTGATGCGCAGGTTGTCGCCGATTTCGGACTGCGGCCCAATCAAGGGCTGCCAGGCGCGCAGCAGCCAGGCCCGCGCCTGCTCACCGGTGCCGCCGAGCTTCATCGAGCGCGCCGCCGCCTCAACGATCAGCTCAGGCATGGCTTGCTCGTTTGGGTCGAGGCTGTCCCAGGCACGGGCGAGCTGCGTTGGGTCATGGGCGTCGCCCAGCAGCTCAAGCGCGAGGCCGCGCACAATGCTTTGCGCGGCAGCAGGTGAAAAAGCGCGGTGCTTGGCCAGCAGGCGTGCCGTGTCGAGCGCGGCGGCAGTCTGGCGCAGCTGCCGCGTTGCCCGCAGCCGCATGCGCAAGGCCAGCGTGCGCCTGCCAGCGCCTTGCGGCAACTGGCCGAGCCAGTCGAGGGCGGCAGCCGGGTCACGGTCGTCAAGAGCCCAGCGCGCGGCGCGCAGCTGCACGCCGTCGCGCACCTCCAGTGCTTGCCGGTGCGCCGAAGTCTGTAGCGCGAGCTGCAGGTGTTCATCACGCAGCGGCCGGTTTTGCAGCGACTGCGCACCTTCTGCGACCAGCAGGTGCGCCAGCGAACGCAGCTGGCTTGAGCGCCCGACGCTGTGCGCGACGTCCAGTGACGCGGGATCGACCGCGCGCGACAGGCTGGCCTCCTGGAGCAAGGCGTTCTCAGCCGATTTGGTTGAGCGGATATAGCGACCTGCAATCAGGTGCGCAAACGAATCAAGCACAGCGCCAAACATGGCGCGCTCCTTTTGCTGGGCACGCCAGCGCCGCGCTTCAAGCGGCAGTGAAAACACCGCAGCCAGTGCCCGCAGCGCCAAATGCAGCAGCAAAAACAGCGCCGCCATCAACAGCACCACCAGGTTGAAAGAAAGGTCAAGCCGGTGCGGTGGCCAGAACAGCGTGACCACCGCCTGGTTGTCGCCGGCGATTAGCGCAACAGCCACGGCTATCGCAAAAATTGCCATTAACCAAAGAGCCGCGCGCATGGAAACGGCCCTAGCGCCCGGCCGCAGCCGTGGCCAGCGCGGTCATGGTTTCGTCGAGCCGGGGCAGCTCGCTGGTCTTGAGCTGGCCCTGCACTTGTTGCAGCAGTTGCGCGGCGGCCTGCGTTTTGCGCGAACTGGCATCGAAGTATTTGTTGATCCAGACGCCAGCCTGAACCAGATCGCTGCGCGCTGCCTCGGTCTGCCGCGACAGCAGTGACAGGCGCGCATTGAGCAGCCGCAGTTTGAGATTTTCACGCAGGAAGAACGACTGCTCGGGGGACAGAAGTGCGGCCTCGGGCTGCTCAATGCGGCTGACGCGCAGCAGCTTGCGGGCTTCGTCCTGCAGCGCATCGAGCGTGCGCTGCAGCCAGAGCGCAGGCTGGAACTGCGCGAAAAAACCACCTTCATCCCAGCCAGTCGCAGCCGCGGATGCAGCGGATGAGGCAGGAGCCGGTGTCACCACGCCGCCGGTAGTCGGCTTGCGCGCAGCGCCGGGCTTGGCAGCCGCTGGCGCGGGTGCGTTGCGCAGGGCGGCATCCGACAGCATCGCATTGCCGACCGGCAGCTCGTCGGCCAGGCGCACCAGTTCATCAACCTTGAGCAGCAGAATCGGCACGTCGGTCAGCGTGGCGGCGCGGATGCGTTCGATGTCGCGCGTGATGGCGCGTAGCAGCGGGTTGAGCCGGGGCTGGGCGGCGCGGGTCAGGCGCTGCTCGGCCGATTGCAGCGCGGCCAGCAGCGGCTCAGCGCTGCCCGTGAGCTGCGCCTGCTGCTGCGCCAGCCGCAATCCCGACTCCATATCGACCACCAGGTTCTCATCACGCGAGCGCGACAAGCTTTGCATCAGCTCTTCAAGCTGCGTGCGTTGCAGGCTGACCTCGCTGACGCGCGTTTCCTGCAGCGCCAGCCTGGCTGCCAGCTCGCGCGTGAGCTCTTCGGCCTGGCGCGCCAGCGTGCGCGCTTCAGTGGCCTGTGAGCCTGAATCAAGGCTGCGCCGGGCCAGCTCCTGCTGGATGTTGTCGAGCTTTTGCCAAAGCAAAATGCTGACCAGCAAGGCGACCCCGGCTACCAGCGTGACCAAAATGGCCCAGTACTTGAGCCAGGCCGACGCCATTGGAAAGGGCAAAGCCAGCTGCGTCGGTGCGGGCAAGGCGCCCGACACCTCTTGCTCTGAATGTTGCGCCTGCGGCCCCGGCTGCGGCGCGTCGGGCGCAGTGGCCGGACCCGGCAATTGGGGACTGTTGGGGCTCATGGATGCGGTCATTCTATCGAGCGCTTATTCAATGCCAATCGAGTGCAAGCACACAATCAGCTCGGCCAGCGCCGGACGTGACTGCTTCACCACACCCCAGCCCGCAGCCGCTGCGGCCTGTGCAATGCGCGGGTGCGTAGCAATCGCGCGGCCATGAGAAAAATCAAGCGTACTGGCAGCTGCCAGGTTGGTTACCGCCTCAGAGCTGCTGAACAGCCAGACGCTTGCGTCGCAGATGGCAGCTTCGGCGCGCACAAGCTGCGCTGCCGTCAGGCTGGGCGGCATTCGCTCATAAACGCACAAAAAATCGACCTGCGCACCAGCCGCCTGCCACTGCCGGGCGATCCAGTCGCGGCCCGGCGCGGCGGGCTCGGTGAGGTCGCCCGCATCGGCATCCAGGCTGGCAGGCCGACCGACGCGGCCACGCACCACCAGCACGCGCTGCCCCGCCCAGTCGCGGCTGCCAATTTGCTGCCACAGCGCCTCAGAGTCGAACTGCTCCGCGTCCGGCGCCGGGGTCTCGATGTGCCCGGCCGGCACGCCGACTTCGCGCAGCGCCGCCGCCGTGCCGGGGCCGGGTGCCAGCCAACGCAGGGTAGCCGGGAGCAGTGCGTCATTCGCTATGATTTCAGGAGCTGTCTGCGCCCGTCCTGCCTCGACAAACGGCATAAAACCTTTGAAGAAATGCCGTACGGCGTTGCCACTGACGAACAGGCATGCGGCGTACTGCGCCAGGTCACGACGGGCCGTCTGGAGCGCCTCGATGTCGCCCGGCTGCGCGGCGGGCCGAATGCCGATCAGTGGCAGCGCCTCGGCCGAAAAGCCCGCCTGCGCGAGCTGGCTCACCCAGTCGCGGGCTTCGTCCTCAGGGCGCGTCACGATGACGCAAAGCGGCTTGGCGGCGGGGCTCACGATCAGGGCGCGGCGGCTGGCGGCGTCGCTGGCATCCAGACCGCGCCGGCCGCACGCAACTTGGCCGCGACGATCTCGCCGAGCGCCTCGGCCTCGGCAAAGTTGCGCACCACCGCCGTTTGCTGCGCCAGCACCAGCGGCATTGCCACGCGCAGCTCGGCGACGACCGGGTCGGCGCTCGCCGGGTCGCCCCATGCGGCTTCCAGGTGCATCAGATCACCGCCGCGCAGCAGGCTGGCGCCCTGCGTGAACGAGGCCAGCGGCATCGAGCAGCTGCCGCCCATTGCGCGTGAGACGGTGCGCTCGGCCGTCACCGCCAGCCAGGTCGGCTGATGAGCCAGGTCGGCGAGTGCGTCAATCAGCTCGGCGCGATCAGAGCGCACCTCGATGCCGAGAGCGCCCTGCCCGGCCGCCGGCAGCATCTCGGTCGGCTCGAAAATTTGCGCGATGCGGCTCTCCAGCCCCAAGCGCTTGAGCCCGGCTGCGGCCAGCACGATGGCGTCGTACTCGCCTTCGTCGAGTTTGCGCAAACGCGTGTCGAGGTTGCCACGCAGCGGTGCGATGCGCAGGTCAGGCCGCTGCGCGCGCAGCAGCACCAGGCGGCGCAGGCTGGAGGTGCCGACAGTCGCACCCAGCGGCAAGGCGGCGAGCGAAGCAGAAGTGTTCGAGACAAATGCATCGCGCGGGTCTTCGCGCTCCAGCACACAGGCCAGCGCAAACCCGTCAGGCAGGTCCATCGGCACGTCTTTGAGCGAATGCACCGCAATGTCGGCACGGCCATCGAGCAAGGCGGTTTCCAGCTCCTTGACAAACAGTCCCTTGCCACCGATCTTGCTCAGCGAGCGGTCGAGTATTTGGTCGCCGAGTGTGGTCATGCCCAGCAGCTCGACACGCCAACCCAGACGTTCTTGAAGCAGCGTCTTGACGTGCATCGCTTGCCACATCGCAAGACGGCTTTCGCGCGTGGCGATGGTGATTTTTTTAATCAATTTGGTGGGGCCGCAGCTGGAAAAATAGAGGATGTCGGTGCCAGCTCGTGCGCGGCCCGTTCGTCTCTGGCCCGCAGGTGGCAGAGACTCAAATGCTAGCATGCAGCCCAGCCAGCCGAGGGCTGCGAATCGGACTAAAACAAGGATAAAAATGGCAGTCGCAGCACAGAAAAAACCACGTAAAAGCTCGGGCATTCAGCCAGCCAGTCAGCCATCCCGTCAGCCCGCCAATCAGCCAGCCCGGCAAGCTGGCAGTCAGCAAAGCGCCAACGAGCTGCCCCTGGTGGAAGACATCCGGCTACTCGGCCGCTTGCTCGGTGAAGTAATCCGGGAGCAAGACGGTGAAGATGCCTATGCGCTGGTCGAGCAAACGCGCGCCCTGTCGGTGGCGTTTCGCCGCGAGGCCGACCCGATTGCCGGTGCAGCCCTGAGAAAGCTGCTGAAGTCGCTCTCGGCCGACAGCACCGTCAGCGTGATTCGCGCCTTCACCTACTTCAGCCACCTGGCCAATCTGGCCGAAGACCGTCATCACATTCGCCGCCGCGCCGTTCACGAACGCGCTGGCGACGAGCAGGAAGGCAGCCTCGACGTGGCGCTGTCGCGCCTCGCCAAAGCCGGCATCGGCCAGTCGGCAATTGCGAGCGCGCTGGCGACCAGCTTTATCTCACCCGTGTTGACCGCGCACCCGACAGAGGTGCAGCGCAAAAGCATTCTGGACGCCGAACGCGGCATCGCGCAACTGATGGGAGCGCGTGACGGCATCCGCGCTGCCGCGCACGCGACGCCAGACAGCAACGCGGCGCGCGCCGCACCCGACCGGCTCACCGCGCGCGAACTCGCCGCCAACGAAGCGCTGCTGCGCACGCGAGTCTTGCAGCTCTGGCAAACCCGGCTGCTGCGTTATTCCAAACTCACTGTGAACGACGAGATCGAGAACGCGCTGAGCTATTACGAGGCCACCTTTTTACGTGAGATTCCCAAGCTCTACGGCGACCTCGAACGCCAGCTCGGCACGCCCGCCATTCACAGTTTTCTGCGCATGGGCCACTGGATTGGTGGCGACCGTGACGGCAACCCGCACGTCGGCGTCGATACGCTGCACTACGCGCTTCGCAGGCAGGCCGAAGTTGCGCTGCGCCACTACCTGACTGAAGTGCATCTGCTTGGCGGCGAGTTGTCGCTGTCAAGCAGGCTGGTCGATGTCAGCCCGGCGATGCAGGCGCTGGCCGACAGCTCGGCTGACACCAACTTGCACCGGCAAGACGAGCCCTACCGCCGCGCGCTGATCGGCATTTACGCGCGCCTCGCTGCCACTTTGAAAGATCTCACCGGCACTGACGCCATGCGGCACGCACTGGCCCCGCAAAACCCCTACAGCCGCGCCGAGGATTTGGCGGCCGATCTGCGCACCATCGAAGCCTCGCTGCTGGCCCAGCACGGCGCTGCGCTGGCAGCTGAGCGGCTGCATCCGCTGATTCGCGCCGTGCAGGTGTTTGGTTTTCACCTCGCCACACTCGATTTGCGGCAAAACTCGGACCAGCACGAAACCGTGGTGGCCGAGCTGCTGGCCGCCGCCCGCATTGAACCCGCCTATGCCAGCCTGGACGAGGCAGCCCGGCGGGCCTGCCTGCTGGACGTACTGCGGGACGCCCGACCGCTGGGCGTGCCAGGCGCCAATTATTCAGCGCTGACGCGCAGCGAGCTGGCGATTTTCGAGGCCGCCAAACTGGCCCGCCAGCGCTTTGGCAACGAGGCTATCCGGCACTACATCATCAGCCACACCGAATCGGTCAGCGACTTGCTCGAAGTACTGGTGCTGCAAAAAGAAGCCGGCCTGATGCACGGCACGCTCGACACGCAAGGGCGGCACGATCTGATCGTGGTGCCGCTGTTTGAGACCATCGAAGACTTGCGCCAGGCAGCGCCCATCCTGCGCGACTTCTATGCGCTGCCCGGCATTGCCGCGCAGATTCGGCGCAGTGGCGGCGAGCAGGACGTGATGCTCGGCTACTCCGACAGCAACAAGGACGGCGGCATTTTTACCAGCAACTGGGAGCTGTACCGGGCTGAAATGGCGCTGGTGGAATTGTTCGATGAAATGCCGGAAACGAATTTTTCCGCTGGGCCGCCCCAAGGAAAAACAACCCCCTCGGGGGGCAGTGAAGCACACGCAGTGGCGAACGTGGGGGCCAAGCCCATCAGGCTTCGCATGTTCCACGGCCGGGGCGGCACAGTGGGGCGTGGCGGTGGCCCCAGCTACCAGGCCATCCTCGCGCAGCCACCGGGCACCGTGCGCGGGCAGATTCGCCTGACCGAGCAAGGCGAGGTGATCGGCTCCAAATACGCCAACCCTGAAATCGGCCGGCGCAACCTCGAAACCCTGGTCGCCGCCACACTGGAGGCTACGCTGCTGAACCCCACCCAGCCCGCCAGCGCAGCCTTCATGGAAGCGGCGGAAGATCTCTCGCGGTCGAGCATGGCGGCCTACCGCGCACTGGTTTACGAGACGCCCGGCTTCGCCGACTATTTTTTCGACGCCACCCCGCTGCGCGAAATTGCCGAGCTCAATATCGGTTCGCGCCCGGCATCCCGGTTTGTGGCCCCCACGCTTGTCGCTTCGCGTACTGCGCTGCCCCCCGAGGGGGCGCTGCGCCTGCGGCCCGGCGAAGCCGGTTCCGCAGCCCCGGCTGGTGAAGAGGGAGCCCCCACGCTTGTCGCTTCGCGTGCCTCCGGCGTTGCGCTGCCCCTTTCATCTCAGGATGGGGCTGTTTCGCCTCGGGGCGGCCCAGCGGCGAAACCCGTCCCGCGCATCGAAGACCTG
>JANOOO010000281.1:0-2492 GCA_031421375.1 Polaromonas sp. | reverse complement strand
CAGGCCGCGGAGCAGATCTTCACCTCAGCCCAATTTTTTGCCCAACTTTTTCGCCAGGTCATGGGCCGCCCGCAAGCCTCACAGATTTTGGTCGCAAGCGTGGACTTGTTGCCCTTGAAGTTCATTGCGGCGGGGCCTCAGCCAAGCGTGTTGTGGTAGTGATGCGTGTCAGTGCGGTAGTAGCCGCGCCGCAGCTCCATCGGCAGGTCTTTGTAGGTGTAGGCGATGCGCTCAACACTCAACAGCGGCGTGCCGCCCGGCACCTGCAACAACACCTCCAGCCCTGCGGTGGCGGCAACGGCGCGGATCTTCTCGTCGGCACGCACCATGCGCACATTGAATTCCGTCTCAAACAGCGCGTACATCGGGCCATGGTAGTCGGCCAGCCGCTCGGCCGTCAGACCCTTGAACGGCGTCGCGGGCAGCCAGAGGTCTTCAACAATGGTCGGCACGCCGGCGTAACTCAACAAACGCCTGGCCTGCAGCACGGCCTCGCCACTGCGCAGTGCCAGCGCACGCGCCACGTCGGCGCTGGCGCGCAGGCGGCGGCAATCAATGATGTCGCGCTGCGCCGGCCCTTCGCTGCCGGGCGTGCCCGAGTCAGGAACGAGCTTCAAAAAACGAAACTGCACCTGTTGCTCGGCGTGAGTCGCCACAAAAGTGCCCTTGCCCTGACGGCGCACCACCAGGTTGTCGGCAGCCATCTCGTCGATAGCCTTGCGCACCGTGCCCTGGCTGACGCGAAAGCGCGCGGCCAGCTCGATCTCCGACGGTATGGCCTCGCCCGGCTTCCATTCGCCAGCCTGCAGGCTTTGCAAAATCAGCGACTTGATCTGCTGATAAAGCGGGCTGAATGCAGCCGTGGCAGCGCCCTCGGCCAGCATGGCGGCAGGCACGGCGGGGCCAGGCGGCAGGAGCGATGCGGAAGGTGAGGCGGCCATGAAGGTGTGGGCTAAAGGTGCGGACTGACGTTGCGGGCTGGCAGGTTCTATTTGCAACAAAAAGTCAGCTTCAATCTTATCTTATATAAGACATAAGACAAATTGACCGAGGCCGATTTCGGCGATAAACTAGCGTGGCTTAGACCTGTCGTGACCTGCCGCTTTCGCTGCAAGCACGCAGCGGTTCGCGCTCCATCCGCGTGATGGGCGCGCTTCTTATCCGAGGGGGCTGGCCGACAATACCGCCCTCTTTTTTGGAGTTTTCCCATGAACAAAAAACCTGTTCGCGTCGCCGTCACCGGTGCCGCTGGCCAGATCGGTTACGCCCTGCTGTTTCGCATCGCCTCTGGCGAGATGCTGGGCAAAGACCAGCCGGTCATCCTGCAACTGCTCGAAGTGCCCGTTGAAGGCCCGCAAAAAGCGCTCAAGGGCGTGATGATGGAGCTCGACGACTGCGCCTTTCCGCTGCTCGCCGGCATGGAGGCGCACGGCGACCCGATGACTGCGTTCAAGGATGCCGACTACGCCTTGCTGGTCGGCTCGCGTCCGCGTGGCCCCGGCATGGAGCGTGCTGAGCTGCTGGCTGTTAACGGCGCAATTTTCACCGCACAAGGCAAGGCGCTCAATGCCGTCGCCAGCCGTACGGTCAAGGTGCTGGTGGTCGGCAACCCGGCCAACACCAATGCCTACATCGCGATGAAAAGCGCACCTGATCTGCCACGCAAAAACTTCACCGCCATGCTGCGGCTCGACCACAACCGCGCTGCCAGCCAGATCGCCGCGAAAACCGGCAAGCCAGTGGCCGATATTGAAAAACTCACGGTCTGGGGCAACCACTCGCCGACCATGTACGCCGACTACCGTTTCGCCACCATCGGCGGTGAGAGCGTCGCCAAAATGATCAACGACCAGGACTGGAACGCCAATACCTTCCTGCCGACCGTCGGCAAGCGCGGCGCGGCCATCATTGAGGCGCGCGGACTGTCGTCAGCCGCATCGGCCGCGAACGCCGCCATTGACCACATGCGCGACTGGGCGCTGGGCACCAAGGGCAAATGGGTGACGATGGGCATCGCCTCTGATGGTCAGTACGGCATTCCGAAAGACGTGATGTTCGGCTTCCCCGTCACCTGCGAAGGCGGCGATTACAAACTGGTCGAAGGGCTGGACATCGACGCCTTCAGCCGTGAACGCATAGCCAAGACGCTCAAGGAATTGCAGGACGAGCAGGCTGGCGTCGCGCATTTGCTGTGACTGCGTGGTTGGATCGTGGCGCGCAGATGCCAGCGAGCCTTTTTCCGCTTGCTATCGGAGCGTGCTCGCATTTCCGCCGGGATTGCTCTTTCTCCCTCTCCTGCCAGCGGGCGAGGGGACAAGAGCAGAGTCACTCCGACCCGTTCGAGCTTCCCCGCCGCGAGTGAGGGGACAAGTGCCAAGCGCCTGCTACACGTTCGATTTATGACCCACCCCCGCGACATCCTCCTCGGCGCGCAAGCCTCCGCCACGTTTCTCCCTGTCTGCGACCACTACAGCGGCGTCGAAGCGCGCATG
>JANOOO010000280.1:0-7951 GCA_031421375.1 Polaromonas sp. | reverse complement strand
CTCGACCAGGGCCAGGCCGGCGACAACGTCGGTATCCTCTTGCGCGGCACCAAGCGCGAAGACGTGCAGCGCGGGCAAGTCCTCTGCAAACCCGGCTCCATCAAGCCGCACACCCACTTCACGGGTGAGATCTATGTCTTGAGCAAAGACGAAGGTGGCCGCCACACGCCTTTCTTCAACAACTACCGCCCGCAGTTTTACTTCCGCACGACGGACGTGACGGGCGCGATCGAGTTGCCAGAAGGCAAAGAGATGGTCATGCCCGGCGACAACGTCAGCATCACCGTCAAGCTGATCAACCCGATTGCGATGGAAGAGGGCTTGCGCTTTGCCATCCGCGAGGGCGGCCGCACCGTCGGTGCCGGGGTTGTGGCGAAGATAATCGCCTGATCAATTTATTTGCGGGACAGACCGCAGCTACACGCAGTGAGCCAGCTCTGTTCCCAACTGATTAGAGGTATTGCATAGGGGTATAGCTCAATTGGCAGAGCGTCGGTCTCCAAAACCGAAGGTTGTAGGTTCGATTCCTACTGCCCCTGCCACTTGGCTCTCGGAATTAGCCTTAGGGGTTTAACCGGGCCAGGTGAACGACGAAAAGCGAAAGAAAAACAGGCCCGCTGCGAGCGCAAGTTCCAGGCGGGCTTGAGCGTCTTTCAAGACGCAAACGAAACTACAGGATATTCGGCAGCCATGGCCACTTCTCAAGTTGAAACCGTCAGCACCACTGCCGACAAAGCCAAGCTCGGCCTCGCCGGTGTGCTGGTGCTGGCTGCGCTGGCCGGGTTCTATCTGCTGTCCAAGCAGGGCCAGCTTGCGCAATGGGGAATCCTGATCGCCGGACTGATTGCGGCGGTCGTGGTCTTCGTGCTGTCCGAGCCGGGCAAGCAGTTTGTTGCCTTTGGTCGGGATTCCTGGCGCGAGGTCAAAAAGGTCGTCTGGCCCGCCCGCCGAGAGGCGATCCAGATGACGGCTTATGTCTTCGGCTTTGTCGTCGTGATGGCCTTGTTTTTGTGGTTGACGGATAAAACACTTGAGTGGGTGTTTTACGACCTGATCTTGGGATGGAAAAAGTGATGAGCGAGCCGAATACCGAAGTTACCGCCGTCGCGGGCGACTCAGCCCCGGTGTCACTGCATCCGACCGCAGGCATGAACTGGTACGTTGTTCATGCGTACTCCGGCATGGAGAAAGCGGTCGAGCGCAACATCGTCGAGCGCATCAACCGCGCTGGAATGCAGGCCAAATTTGGTCGCTTTCTGGTTCCGACGGAAGAAGTGGTCGAGATCAAAAACGGTCAGAAAAAAACCACCGAGCGTCGTTTTTTCCCTGGTTATGTGTTGGTCGAAATGGTCATGGACGACGAGTCGTGGCATTTGGTCAAACACACCAATAAAGTCACCGGCTTCGTCGGCGGGGCTAAAAACCGGCCGGCACCCATCTCTGAGGCAGACGTGCAGAAGATCGTCGATCAGATGCAGGTCGGCACCGAGAAACCGCGCCACAAGGTCGAGTTTGAGAGCGGCGAGTATGTGCGCGTCAAAGACGGTCCGTTCACAGACTTCAACGGCACAGTCGAAGAAGTCAACTACGACAAGAACAAGGTTCGGGTCTCGGTGACGATTTTCGGTCGGGCCACCCCGGTTGAGCTGGAATTCAGTCAGATCGAGAAGACCTGACGCCCCGAGATTTTGTGGGACGGACCAATGCCAGCGTGAAGCGCCGCATTGCTCGGTCCTCAAACTGATTAGATGAGTTCCGCGCTTTGCAACTCGGCGCGGCAGGTTTGCAAAAACCAGATTGAGTTGTGTCACCCCCGGGGAGCCCGGCCTGTTTTGTTGACAGTGTCCAGGCGTTATGACCCGTAAGGAGAAAAAGTATGGCGAAAAAAATCGTCGGCTTCGTCAAGCTGCAAGTGCCAGCTGGCAAGGCCAACCCATCCCCCCCGATTGGTCCGGCTTTGGGTCAGCGCGGCTTGAACATCATGGAGTTCTGCAAGGCATTCAATGCGCAGACTCAGGGTGTTGAGCCGGGTCTGCCTTTGCCTGTGGTCATCACGGCCTATGCGGACAAAAGTTTTACCTTCATCATCAAGACCCCGCCAGCGGTAACCTTGATCAAGAAGGCCATCAAACTCGACAAGGGTTCGGCTACGCCGCACACGGTCAAGGTAGGCAAGATCACGCGGGCCCAGCTCGAAGAGATTGCCAAAACCAAAATGAAAGACATGACGGCCGCCGACCTCGATGCCGCCGTTCGTACGATTGCCGGTTCGGCCCGCTCAATGGGCGTCACGGTGGAAGGTGTTGTATGAGCAAGCTAACAAAACGTCAAAAATCGGTTGGTAACAAGATCGACAGCAACAAGCTCTACGCACTGCCTGACGCACTGGGGCTTGTGAAAGAGTTCGCCGTCGCCAAGTTTGATGAGTCCATCGACGTGGCCGTGCAGCTCGGGATCGATGCCAAAAAATCCGACCAGGTCGTTCGCGGCGCGGTTGTCATGCCTAATGGCACCGGCAAGACCAAGCGGGTTGCGGTGTTTGCCCAGGGCGCCAAGGCTGAAGAAGCCCGCGCTGCCGGTGCCGATATTGTCGGTATGGACGATCTTGCCGCCGACATCAAGGCGGGCAAGATGGACTTCGACGTGGTGATTGCGTCGCCTGACGCGATGCGTATCGTCGGCACGCTAGGACAGATTTTGGGCCCTCGCGGCCTGATGCCCAATCCGAAAGTCGGAACCGTGACGCCCGACGTCGCGACGGCAGTGAAGAATGCCAAGGCCGGTCAGGTCCAGTTTCGTGTTGACAAGGCTGGAATTATTCACGGCACGATTGGCCGCCGCTCGTTCGACTCGGCCAAGCTTCAGGGCAACCTGGCCGCGCTGATTGACGCGCTTGTCAAGGCCAAGCCGGCAACGAGTAAAGGCGTGTACCTGCGCAAAGTCGCTGTGTCGTCAACGATGGGTGTGGGCGTTCGCGTCGATACCCAAACTATTTCGGCTTGATCCGCCGGAAATGAATTCAGGCTGCCTGAAAGGGCGGCCGGAAGTGGTGGGCTGACGGCGTTCGCGCTGGCAGGCTATCCGGGACCGCTGGTGTGTCGCCTTGAAGGGCCGCACTTAATCGTCGCAAGACAGCCAGCGCAGATGGCGCACCCACTGCTCAAATGGTTTTGAGAAAAACTTCAGAACAGTTGGTCGCTGAACATAGACGTTGCGCCCGGCCAGCGCGCAAGTGCCAGCCGGAACGTACATTTTTAAGGAGTAGATCTTGAGTCTCAATCGCAGTGAGAAACAAGCCGTCATTGATGAAGTGAGCGGTCTCGCAGCCAAAGCGCAGACGCTGGTGATGGCCGAATACCGTGGCATCACGGTTGCCGACATGACCCGCCTGCGCAGCCAGGCTCGCGACAAGGGCGTCACCCTGAGTGTTCTGAAAAACACGCTGGCTCGCCGTGCTGTAGCTGGAAGCGCTTTTGAGGTGTTGACCGGGCAGATGACGGGTCCGCTGATCTATGGTTTTTCGACCGATGCAGTCGCCGCCGCCAAGGTGGTGTCTGATTTCGCGAAAACCAATGAGAAGCTCGTCATTCGCGCGGGCGCATACGGCGGCAAAGCCCTGGACGTTGATGGCGTCAAGCAGCTCGCCAGCATTCCCTCTCGGGAAGTGTTGTTGGCGCAAATTTGCGGCTTGCTGATGTCGCCGATCTCACGTATGGCCATAGTGCTGGGCGCGTTGGCAGCGAAAAAGGGCGGCGGCGACGCTGCTACCGATGAAGCGGCCCCAGAAGCCGCCTCGGAAGCTGTCGCAGCTTAAGCAATAGACCTCTGGCTCTATCTTGCGCAATGTGCATGACGGGCCCCAAACTGTTCAAAAACTTTTTTTAGGAAATTTCAAAATGGCATTCGATAAAGACGCATTTTTGACCTCGCTCGACAGCATGACGGTCATGGAACTCAACGAGCTGGTGAAAGCCATCGAAGAGAAGTTTGGCGTGAGCGCCGCAGCCATGGCGGCACCTGCTGCTGGTGGCGGTGGCGGTGGTGCCGCAGCGGTCGAAGAAAAGACCGAATTCAACGTGGTTCTGCTCGAAGCAGGCGCGCAGAAGGTGCAAGTTATTAAAGCGGTTCGCGAGTTGACCGGTCTGGGCCTTAAAGAAGCCAAAGACCTTGTGGACGGCGCTCCAAAGAACGTCAAGGAAGCCGTGCCCAAGGCTGACGCTGAAGCAGCCAAGAAAAAGCTTGAAGATGCTGGCGCGAAAGTTGAACTCAAGTAATTCTTGAAGTTTGGGAGGCTGGAAGTTCTTCAATGGACTTCCAGCCTTTCGCGCTTTTTGACGTTGAAGGAAAACGGGTGAAAACCATCACTTCGGAGTCTCAAGGTCAAACCGTATTTTGTAAGAACACTGGAAAGAAGATTGCAAGCAATCTTCTTTCCAGTGTTCATCGAAGTTCAAAACCCGGCTTCGCCGCTTTTTGAACTTCTCGAACACTGCGGGCTGACGCCCGTCCAGTGTTTTGCAGAAACACTGGAAAGCAGATTGCAAGCAATCTGCTTTCCAGTGTTTTCTGAATCCCGACTGCAGAAAACGCCTTGGTTCGGGTGACGTGCAATGCGTCACCGTCCGCCATGGTTGGTAGTGGCCAACCACCAAGCTGCCTGAATACGTTTGTGTATTCGGGCACGAGAGTCGCCAGAGCCCATCATCACGGAGAACTCATGGCCTTAACTTCAAGTTACAGCTTCACCGAACGCAAACGCATCCGCAAAAGCTTCGGCAATCGCGAAAGCGTGGTAACCGTTCCGTATCTGCTGCAGATGCAAAAAGACGCCTACACGGCGTTTCTGCAGGCCGAGCGCGCGCCCCAAAAACGCACGGTTGAAGGCCTGCAGGCCGCGTTTGAAAACGCGTTCCCCATCGTTTCGCACAACGGTTTCGTCGAGATGAAGTTTCTCGAATACAACCTCGCGAAACCCGCATTCGACGTGCGCGAATGCCAGACACGCGGCCTGACTTTTGCGTCGGCCGTGCGCGCCAAAGTCCAGCTCATTATTTATGACCGCGAGTCTTCGACTTCCCAGTCCAAGGTCGTCAAGGAAGTGAAAGAGCAAGAGGTCTATATGGGCGAAGTGCCCTTGATGACCGACAAGGGTTCGTTCGTCATCAATGGCACCGAGCGCGTTATCGTCTCGCAACTGCACCGCTCGCCTGGTGTGTTCTTCGAGCACGACAAGGGCAAGACCCACAGTTCGGGCAAGCTGCTGTTCTCGGCTCGCATCATTCCTTATCGCGGATCTTGGCTTGACTTCGAGTTCGATCCGAAAGACATCCTGTACTTCCGGGTGGACCGCCGCCGCAAGATGCCCGTCACGATTTTGCTGAAGGCCATTGGCCTGAATCACGAGTCGATTTTGGCGAACTTTTTTGTGTTCGATCACTTCCGCCTGATGGACAGCGGCGCGCAAATGGAGTTCGTTGCCGAGCGCATGCGCGGCGAAGTCGCGCGCTTCGACATCACCGACAAGGCTGGCAAGGTGGTGATCGCCAAAGACAAGCGCATCACGGTTCGCCACACCCGCGAGTTGGAGCAAAGCGGCACCACCACCATCAGTGTTCCGGAAGACTTTCTGATTGGCCGTGTCGTTGCCAAAAACATTGTCGATGCCGAGACCGGCGAGATCATCGCCAAGGCCAACGACGAGCTGACCGAAGCACTGTTAAAGAAGCTGCGTCTGGCCAATGTGCTTGATCTGCAGGTGCTCTACACCAATGAACTCGATCAGGGTGCGTACATTTCGCAAACCCTGCGCGCTGACGAAACGGCTGACGAGTTTGCCGCGCGCGTTGCCATCTACCGCATGATGCGCCCCGGCGAGCCGCCAACTGAAGACGCGGTGCAGGCGCTGTTCCAGCGTTTGTTCTACAACCCGGACACCTACGATTTGTCGCGCGTGGGCCGGATGAAGTTCAATGCCCGCGTCGGCCGCGATGCGTCCACCGGCCCGATGGTCATGACCAACGAGGACATCCTCGCGGTCGTCAAGATTCTGGTTGATCTGCGCAACGGCAATGGCGAGGTCGATGACATCGATCACCTCGGCAACCGCCGCGTGCGCTGCGTCGGCGAGCTGGCCGAGAACCAGTACCGCACCGGTCTCGCACGGATCGAGAAAGCCGTCAAAGAACGTCTGGGCCAGGCCGAGCAAGAGCCACTGATGCCGCACGACCTGATCAATTCCAAGCCGATTTCTGCGGCGCTGAAGGAATTTTTCGGTGCCTCGCAGCTGTCGCAGTTCATGGACCAGACCAACCCGCTGTCCGAGATCACGCACAAGCGCCGCGTATCAGCCCTTGGTCCTGGCGGTTTGACGCGCGAGCGCGCCGGCTTTGAAGTGCGTGACGTTCACGTCACCCACTACGGCCGTGTCTGCCCGATTGAAACCCCTGAAGGGCCGAACATCGGCCTGATCAACTCGCTGGCGCTGTATGCGCGTCTCAATGAATACGGCTTCATCGAAACACCGTATCGCCGGGTTGAGGGCAGCAAGGTGACGATGCAAATCGATTACCTGTCGGCCATCGAAGAAGGCAAGTATGTGATTGCGCAGGCCAACGCGCTGCTCGACGCTAATGGCACGCTGACCGGCGAGCTGGTTTCTGCCCGTGAAAACGGCGAGTCGATTCTGGTGGGGGCCGAGCGTGTGCAGTACATGGACGTCTCGCCCGCGCAGATCGTGTCGGTGGCGGCGTCTCTCGTGCCCTTCCTGGAGCATGACGATGCCAACCGCGCGTTGATGGGTGCCAACATGCAGCGCCAGGCTGTGCCTGTGCTGCGTCCGGAAAAAGCCTTCGTCGGAACCGGTATCGAGCGCGTTTCTGCGGTAGATTCCGGCACCGTGGTGACGGCGACTCGCGGTGGTGTGGTCGATTACGTCGATGCAACCCGAATCGTGGTTCGCGTCAACGACGCCGAGGCGCTGGCTGGTGAAGTCGGTGTGGACATCTACAACCTGATCAAGTATCAGCGCTCCAACCAGAACACCAACATCCACCAGCGTCCCATCGTCAAAATGGGTGACAAGCTGGCCAAGGGTGACGTGATCGCCGACGGCGCATCGACCGACATTGGCGAGCTGGCTCTGGGCCAAAACATGCTGGTCGCATTCATGCCATGGAATGGCTACAACTTCGAGGATTCGATCCTGATCAGTGAGCGCATCGTCGCCGAAGACCGCTACACCTCGATTCATATCGAAGAGTTGGTCGTGATGGCGCGCGACACGAAGCTGGGTTCGGAAGAGATCACGCGGGACATCCCGAACTTGTCCGAGCAGCAGCTCAACCGCCTCGACGAGTCCGGCATTATTTATGTCGGTGCTGAAGTGCAGCCGGGCGACACGCTGGTCGGCAAGGTCACGCCCAAAGGCGAGACCACGCTGACGCCGGAAGAAAAACTGCTGCGTGCAATCTTTGGCGAGAAGGCCAGCGATGTGAAAGACACTTCGCTGCGCGTCAGTCAAGGCTCGCAGGGCACCGTGATCGATGTGCAGGTCTTCACCCGTGAAGGCATCGTGCGCGACAAGCGGGCGCAGCAAATCATTGACGACGAGCTCAAACGCTTCCGCCTCGACCTGAACGACCAGCTGCGCATCGTCGAAGCCGATGCGTTCGACCGGATCGAAAAGCTGCTCGTTGGCAAAGTGGCCAACGGTGGCCCGAAAAAGCTCGCCAAGGGCACGAAAATCGACAAAGCCTACCTGGTCGATGTCGAGAAATTCCACTGGTTTGACATTCGTCCTGCCGACGACGAATTGGCCGCCCAGCTTGAGAGCATCAAAAACTCGATGGAGCAGACACGCCACAGTTTTGACCTTTCGTTTGAAGAAAAGCGCAAGAAGTTGACGCAAGGCGACGAACTGCCAGCTGGCGTGCTGAAGATGGTCAAGGTTTAT
>JANOOO010000279.1:0-3061 GCA_031421375.1 Polaromonas sp. | reverse complement strand
CTGGCCCTCGGCATACAGTGTGTCAAAGGCTAGAGACGACTTGCCCGAGCCGCTCAAGCCGGTGATGACGACCAGCTGGTTGCGCGGAATGTCGAGGTCGATGTTTTTGAGGTTGTGCGTGCGCGCACCGCGGATGCTGATTTGGCCCCCACGTTCGCCCACTTCGTGTGGCTCTCTGCCCCCCGAGGGGGCGCTGCGCCTGTGGCCCGGCAAAGCCGGTTCCACGGCCCCGGCTGGTGAAGTCGCAGCCCCCCCACTTCCCGCTTCCGCCCGTTCGTCCTGAGCCCGTCGAAGGATGCCCCCCGGGGGGGCTGGCCCTGCCTGGGGCGGCCCGGCACTGAGGTCTGCGCGGTCAATACCGGAGCGTTCGGGGTCGGATGCAGAGTTCACGTCAGGCGTCTTGGGGGAAACCTTTCATCATAGCGAGGCAGTGCTTCGAGGCACCTGCCCGGTGCCCTGCCCGCGCCTCAGATCCGGCGTCGGCGCGGCACCACGCTTAGCTGAACTACGCTTTTCAACTGCGTGGCACCGATGGTGACGCGCTGCGTGGGCACGTCAACAATCTGGTCACTTTGCCACACCATGAGCTGCGCGGCACCGTCAGGCAGGTCTTCAAATAAGGCGACGCCCTCTGCGCTGGTCTTGGCGGCCCAGGGCGATTCGCTGACGTAGATATAGCCGCGCATGGAGCCGTGCAGGCAGCAGCCCAGCAGCGTGGAGCCGATGATGCCCGCCTTGTCGAGCGTGACTTCGACGGGCTTGCCAGGCTTGCCTTGAAGCCGCATTTCAAACCCTGCGTTGTTGGCGCTGAACTGGCCCATGCCGGCCGGTGAACTGCGGACATGGTGGTCCCAGCTGTCGTTGTTTACAAACCTGACCTTGGCTCCCACGCCGACCAGCGTCACAGCGGGAATGAATTGCATTTTTTCCTGGGTAATGGTGGCCTGTGTTGCAGGCGGCGCTTTAGACAGCACTTTAGGCAGCGCAGCCCGGTCTGCCGGCGTGATGATCACCACCGCGTCCTGCACCGGCTTGCCCTCTTTTCTCCACGACCGACAGCAAACTCGCCAAGTTGGCAGCGATTAGCGTGAAATAGTTCACGCGTACTGGCGGGTCATGTTATGGCCCTGTGCGCGCCTCGCCTCGGCTGGCTGATAGTGGAGAATCTGCGCTTCCACGCCCGCCATGCAATCTTCGCCTGCCGCCCCCCTCGCATTGCCCGATGCCATGACGCCGACCGAGCGCCGCGCCAGTGCGTCGCTGGCGTCGATTTTTGCGTTGCGCATGCTCGGACTTTTTCTGGTGCTGCCGGTGTTTGCGCTCGAAGCCGCACGCTTGCCCGGTGGCGACGACCCGGCGCGTGTCGGCCTGGCGATGGGCATTTACGGGCTGACCCAGGGCCTGCTGCAAATCCCCTTCGGTATCGCGTCGGACTGGTGGGGCCGCAAGCGCGTGATGATCATCGGCCTGTTGATCTTTGCGCTCGGCAGCTTCATCGCCGCATGGGCACCCGACTTGAGCTGGCTGATCGCCGGCCGCTCGCTTCAAGGGGCCGGTGCGATCTCGGCAGCGGTCACGGCGCTGCTCGCCGATTCGACCCGCGATGAGGTTCGCACCAAGGCGATGGCGCTGGTCGGCGGCAGCATTGCCCTGATGTTTGCGCTGTCGCTGGTGCTGGCCCCGCTGCTGGCCGCAGCCGTCGGGCTGCACGGCATTTTTGCGCTGACTGGCGCACTGGCGCTCGGCGGCATCGCGGTGGTGCTGTGGTGGGTGCCCGATGCGCCCGCGCCGACTGCACAGGCAGCGCCAGGCAGGCAGACCGGCAGCGGCTTGAGCGAGGTGCTGCGCAACCCGGCGCTGCTGCGGCTTGATTTCGGCGTGTTCATCCTGCATGCGGTGCAGTTGGCGATGTGGATGGCGATTCCGGCTCTGCTGGTTGCAGCCGGGCTGGAGCAGGTGCGCCACTGGCAAATTTACCTGCCGGCCGTGCTGGCGTCTTTCGTCGTGATGGGCCTCGGCCTGTTCAGGTTAGAGAAGCGCGGCTACCTGCGCGCCGTTTTTCTAAGCGCCATCGGATTGATTTTTCTGGTGCAGCTCGGGCTGTTCAGCGCTTCGTCCGGGCCGTCGCTGGGCCTGCTGGGCGTGCTGCTGTTCATCTTTTTCGTCGGCTTCAACGTGCTCGAAGCCAGCCAGCCCAGCATGGCCTCACGCGTCGCCCCGGTGCATGCACGCGGTGCGGCGCTGGGGGTGTACAACACCTTGCAGTCGCTCGGGTTTTTCGCGGGCGGCGCGTTGGGGGGCTGGGTCACCAAGATTTACGGCGCGCCGGGGCTGTTCATGGGCTGCGCGGCTTTGATGCTGCTGTGGCTGGCCGTCGCCTGGCCGATGAAGGCCCCCACGCTTGTCGCTTCGCGATCCTCCGGCGGTGCGCTGCCCCTTGCACGAGAGGGAGGGGCTAATTCTCCTCGGGGCGGCCCAGCGGAGGAACAGGCCCCCACGCTTGTCGCTTCGCGTACTGCGCTACCCCCCGAGGGGGCTAATTTTCCTCGGGGCGGCCCAGCGGAAAATTCGGCTTCCCCGGCCCCACCGAACCGGCCCGGGCCAGCCAGTTAAACTGCTTTTCCAAGATTCAGGAGATTCAAAACCATGGCATCCGTCAACAAAGTCATCGTCGTCGGCAATCTCGGCAAAGACCCCGAAATGCGCAGCTTCCCCAATGGCGACCAGATTGCCAACATCACCGTTGCGACCACTGACAAGTGGAAGGACAAGCAGACCGGCGAGACGAAAGAGGCCACCGAATGGCACCGCATCACCTTCAACGGCCGGCTCGCTGAGATCGTCGGCCAGTATCTGCGCAAGGGCTCGCAGGTTTACGTCGAAGGATCGCTGCGCACGCGCAAGTGGACCGACAAGGAAGGCGTGGACAAATACACCACCGAGATCCGCGCTGACCAGATGCAGATGCTCGGCAGTCGCCAGGGCATGGGTGGCGGCGGCGCAGGCCAGGACGACGGCGCTGGCCACGATGGCGGTGGCTACCAAGCCCCCCAGCGTTCGG
>JANOOO010000278.1:0-2268 GCA_031421375.1 Polaromonas sp. | reverse complement strand
CTGGTGCGCCACCACTTTCTGAGCCTCGACCCCTACATGCGCGGCCGCATGAACGACAGCAAAAATTACGCTGCGCCGCAGGCCCTCGGCGAAGTCATGATCGGGGGCACCGTTGGCGAGGTGGTCGAAAGCGCCTCACCGAAGTTCAAGCCCGGCGACAAGGTTGTCGGCATGGGTGGCTGGCAGCAATACAGCGTGGTCAGTGCCGACGAACCCGGCGCGTTGCGCAAGGTCGATACCACCCACGTTCCGCTGTCGTACTACCTGGGCGCAGTCGGTATGCCCGGCGTCACTGCCTGGTATGGCTTGACGAAAATTTTGCAACCCAAGGCCGGGCAAACCGTCGTCGTCAGCGCGGCAACGGGTGCGGTCGGCAGCGCCTTTGCGACGCTCGCCAAAGAACGCGGCTGCCGCGCCGTCGGCATTGCGGGCGGGCCTGAAAAGTGCCGCTACGCCGTGGAAGAACTCGGCTTTGACGCCTGCGTCGATTACAAGCTGCATCAAGACGCAGGCAGCCTGTCGGCGGCACTGAAAAAAGCCTGCCCAGCCGGCATCGATGGCTACTTTGAGAACGTCGGCGGCATGGTGCTTGACGCGACCTTGAGCCGCATGAACGACTTCGGCCGCATCGCCGTCTGCGGCATGATCGCCGGCTATGACGGTCGGCCGACGCCGATCAGCTACCCCGCGCTGATTTTGCGCAGCCGCCTGATGGTGCAAGGCTTCATCGTGTCCGAGCACATGGAAGTCTGGCCCGAAGCGCTGAAGGAGCTGGCCGGGCTGGTCGCCAGTGGCAAACTCAAGCCGCGTGAGTCGGTGGCTGTGGGTCTGGACTCGGCGGTCGAGGCGTTTTTAGGTTTGCTGAAAGGCAAAAATTTCGGCAAGCAGATCGTCAAGCTGGTGTAGCGGGCGGAAAGTTCTTTTCCTGCTCCCTCTCGTTCGGAGTAGCGGGCCTGAAATTCTTTTCTTGCTCCCTCTCCCTCCGGGAGAGGGCGGGGGTGAGGGCTCCCCGATCTGGCCACCTGCACCGCCAATGATCACCCGTGGAACGCGCACCGGCCCCGTTAAAACCTCAAGGAACCCGCCATGAGCGAATTGATTCTTCACCACTACCCCAACTCGCCGTTCTCTGAAAAAGTCCGGCTGATGCTGGGCTACAAAAACCTGCCGTGGAAGTCGGTCGTCATGCCGGCCATCGCGCCAAAACCCGATCTGCTGACCCTGACCGGCGGCTACCGCAGAGCGCCAGTGCTGCAGATCGGTGCCGACATCTATTGCGACACGGCGCTCATCGCCGATGTGCTTGAACACCGCCAGCCGCTGCCGTCGCTGTACCCCGAGCCCAGCAAGGGCCTGGCCCGCACGCTGGCCCAATGGGCTGACAGCACGCTGTTCTGGGCTGCCATGGCCTACAACTTTCAACCCCGTGGCTTCGAGCAGATGTTTGGCAAGGTGCCAGAGGTGGCCGAAGCGTTTCGCAATGATCGCAAGGCCATGAGCGTCGGCATGACGCGCCTGCGCCCGGCCGACGCCGCTGCAGCGTACAAATCGTATTTGCGCCGCCTGTCAGACATGCTCGACGACTGGCCTTTCCTGATGGGCGAGGCACCGTGCATTGCCGACTTCGCTGCCTACCACCCGCTGTGGTTCACGCGCAGTCGCACGCCGTTGCTGGCCGACGTTTTGAACGCCACGCCAGCAGTGCTTGAGTGGATGGACCGCATGCAAGCCATCGGTCACGGCGCGATGGAGAAGTTCAGCGCGGTCGAGGCCATTGCCGTGGCTGCGGCCTGCGTTCCTGCGCCGCTGCATGACGACCGCTTCCAGGACGACCACGGCATCGCGCTTGGCAGTCGCGTCACGGTCAGAGCCGAGACCTTCGGGCTGGAGCCGACAGAAGGCGTGCTGATGGCCGCTACCCGCATGCACTTCACCTTGCTGCGAACCGACGCACGTGTCGGTGACGTGTACGTGCATTTCCCGCGCATTGGCTACGTGCTCGAAGCGCTTGCATCGGCGTGATGGCGCTGACGTGGAGCTTGACCCGCTTCGACGCGCTGTCGCCGCAGGCGCTCTACGCGCTGCTGCAACTTCGCAGCGAGGTGTTTGTGGTCGAGCAAGCGTGCGCGTTTCAAGACCTCGACGGCCTGGACGCGCAGGCGATGCACCTGTTGGGCCACAGCGAGGCTGACGGCACGTTGCAGGCGTATGCGCGGTGTTTGTCGCCCGGCTTGAAATACGCCGAAGCCAGCATCGGCCGGGTTGTCG
>JANOOO010000277.1:0-4778 GCA_031421375.1 Polaromonas sp. | reverse complement strand
GGGAGCGGGGAGCCCTCACCCCGCCCTCTCCCGGAGGGAGAGGGCGTAAGACCGGAACGCAATCAAAACTCGGCAAGATGGTTGCGCCTTTCCCGTCGAGCAGGGGCCGCGGAACCGGCTTTGCCGGGCCGCAGGCGCAGCAGCCCCCTCGGGGGGCAGGGCGCTACACGAAGTGAGCAACCGTGGGGGCCACATCACTGTGGCGGATCGCGGTACTCGACGTAGGCCCGGCCGCGCACTTCCTGCGCCCAGAGCAAATAGGCCTCTTCAAACTTTTTCTCGCGCAGGGCACTGCGCGCGGCTTCACGCTGTTCGCGCGAGCTGAGTTTGGCTTCGCGCCGCTCCAGAAGCTGAATCAGATGAACCCCAAAGCGGCTGACGACCGGGTCGGACACCTGGTTGGGGGCCAGTGCGTTGAGCGCCTGTTCGAACTCGGGAACGAACATGCCGGGCGCGGACCAGCCCAGATCGCCCCCGTCTTTGGCCGAGCCATCGCTGCTGTGTTCACGCGCAAGCGCAGCGAAATCGGCCTGGCCGGCTTCAACCCGGCGTTTGTACGAAATCAGCCGCTGCACGGCGGCCGCTTCGTTCTGTTGCGGCGTCAAGGTCAGCAAAATGTGGCGTGCCCGGCTTTGGGTGACGCTGGCCTCCAGGCCGCCAGCCTGCTTCTTTTCGATGACTTTGAGCACATGGAAACCGGCCCCGCTGCGCAGCGGCCCGGCAATGCCGCCGACCGCCAGCTTTTGCGTGGCCTCGACGAACAGTGGCGGCAGGCGTTCCACTGTGCGCAGGCCCATTTCGCCGCCCGTCGCGGCCGCAGACGGATCGGATGAAGCCTTCGCCAGTTCGGCGAATGGCGTGCCGCTGCGGGCGCGATCGGCAAGCTGCTGGGCGCGGGTCTGCAGCGCTGCAAGCTGTTCGGCACTGGCGTTTTCAGGCACGGCCACCAGGATCTGCGCGAGGTTCAAGGCCAGCGGGGACGAGGCAGCACCGCTCTGCTCGGCCAGCAGCTGGTCGATTTCCTGGTCGCTGACTTTGACGCGCGGCTCGACTTCGCGCTGGCGCAGCCGGCTGATCAGCAGCTCGTCGCGCAGATCGGACTCAAACTGGCTATAGGGGATGTTGTCGGCCTTCAGGCGCTCGCGCAGCCCGTCGAGCGTGACCTGGTTTTGCCGGGCCACGGTTTGCACAGCCCCTTCAATGGCGTAACTGTCGGCGCGCACGCCGGACTCGCGCGCCAGCTGCAACTGGGTTTTGTCGATGATCAGGCGTTCGAGCACTTCTTTGGCCAATGCGTCGGCCTGCGGCTTGGGGCCGCCTTGCTGAACCATCTGACGCAGCACGCGTTGCAGCCGGTTGCGAACCTCGCTGTTGGTAATGGGCTCGGAGTTGACGACGGCGACGATGAAGTCGGCCTGCTGGACGCGCGGGGGCGTTGAAGCCGCCGCACTCGGGGCGGGTGCGGCCGGAGCCGCGGGCCGCACCGGAATTTCGGGCATGCGCAGGCCGCCGGCTGGGGGCCTCGGGCTTTGCGCCCAGACTGAAACCATGCCAAAAAGCAAAGCAGCACAAACCGGGCCGATTCGCACAGTCGCGGGTAAAAAGCGGGAACAAAATTTAGTCATAAGTGGTGAAGCGGCTCGGCGGTTCGATTTTCTCACGCAGGAACTGGTAGCGCGGAACGTTGGCCTTGAGCGTTTGCAGGGGACTCGATCCGAGTCTGGAGAAGCCGATGAGTTCAAGCTGGAACAGGATCTGGGTGTTGGCCGCGCCCGAGCCGGTGGCCAGAATATTGTTTTGCGAACGCTGCAAGACCACGCGGCCAATCCAGCAGCAGCTTTCATACTCGACGCCCAGAATGGAATCGACAAACTTCTTTTCAATCAGGCTGTAGTTGAGGCGGCCGACCGCATAGTAGCGCCCGGGGCCCTGGCCCTGGCCGGCGCCCAGGTCGCGGCCCTTGTCGCCCCACAGGTCGTTGATCGGCCACTGCCAGCCGACATCGACGTTGTGACTGACGCCGCGCTGGCGGCGCAGCGCGGCACTGACGGTGCGGTAGTTGCCAGGGCTGTAGCGCGCACCGAACGAGGAACGGTCGAACTGGCTGGTCTTGGGGTTGTATTGCACGGTGCTGCCAAAGCGCCAGCGCGGGTCCCAGTTGATGCTGGTTCCAACCAGCACGTCGCTGAGCCGTTCGCTGATTGGCTGGCCGCCGGGCAGCGTGACGCGCTGATCGGCAAAACGCAGGCGCTGCGCGACCTCAAACCGCGCGGCCTCGGCCCCGGTGGCCGGGTCAAGCAGGCGGCTGGCGGTGCCCAGCGTGAGCAGGTTGGCGTCGGCGATGCGGTCGTCACCGACGAAGGCGTTCTCGGTGAACACCGAGGCGAAGTTAAAGCTGTTCTCGCCCGAGTCGTAATTCGGCAAGCGGCTCTGGTCGCGATACGGCGTGTACACATAAAAGGCGCGCGGCTCCAGCGTCTGCGTCAGGCTGCGGCCAAGCAGGCTGGTGCTGCGCTCGAACTGCAGGCCGGTGTCCAGGCTGAAGGTCGGAAGCACGCGTGACGCGCTGGCTGTGCCGTCCTGCAGCGGCGCCTCGTAGCGGTATTGCGTAGCATGCAGCTGCAGCCGGGGCGTGATGAAACCGGCCGGGTACAGCCACGGCCGGGCCAGCTTGGCGCGGGTCACGCTGCGCTCGCTGTTGGGTTGCCGGGTCAGGCGGCTGTCGGCTGAAAAGCGCGTGAAGTCGCCCTCTAGCGCCCAGTCGAATCCGCTGCCCAAACTGCCGAGCGGCGCATCAACGCGGGTGTAGGCGGCGGCCAGTTGCGGCAGGCGGTCGTAGGGCGGCACGATCGGTGCGTCGATGTCCTGCAGCGTCTGGAACTTCAGCACCCGCGCCTGGCTGGTGAAGTAGCCGCGCCCCCACGAGACAATCGCGTCCTGCTGGAACAGGCGCTGTGCCGCCGGCACGCCGCTGGCGGGCAGGTCGCGCCAGTAGTCGTTGTCGCTGACGCGGTTCAGATTTAGGTTGAGCCCGAGGGCGCCGACCGCATCGATGCGGCTGTCAATCGTGCCGCTGTGCAGCAGGCCGTAAGACCAGCGGTCGCGGCCCCGCAGCTGGTCGTTGGGCAGGTAATTGGCACGCAACTCGCCGCGGTAAGTCGGCTCCAGGTAGCGCGCCTCACCCGCCAGATCGACGCCGCGCTTGGTCATGATGGCGGGCGAAAACGTCGCATCGCGATTCGGTGCGATGTCGAAGTAATACGGCTGACGCAATTCAATGCCGCTGCTCGAACCAATGTTGAGCGTCGGCGGCAGCAGGCCCGATTTGCGTTTGTCGCTCAGCGGAAAGCTGACCTTGGGAAACGCCAGAATCGGCACGTTCTTGAAGCGCACAACGGCGTTGGTAGCCACGCCCACTTCGCGGTCGAGATCGAAATCAACCCGGCTGGCGCTGAGCACCCAGGCCGGCTCCCAACTGGCTTCATCGCTGCGTTCGCAGGTGGTGTAAGTCACTTGCCGCGCCGTCATGTGACGATCGTCGATGAAGTCGAGACGCTCGGCATCGCCATTGCCGCCGTTGGCGAGAAAGCGGTAGCGCGGCTGCGTGAAGAAGCCCTCAAAGCGGTCGAGTTGCAGCTCCAGCTCGGGGCCGTCGAAGCGGTTGCCGGCCTTGTTGATGCGCACCTTGCCTCTAGCCTTGAACAGGTCGTCGGGCTGGCTGTAGTCGATGTGATCGGCGCGGATCGCGCTGTCGCCGCGCCGGATTTCGGCGTTGCCGTCAATGATGGTTTCCAGGTTGGGCCGGCCCGAGAGCTGGTCGCCAAAAACAAAGGTCGGGCCTTCGCTGCCGGGCTCTTTGTGTACCCGCTCGGCCAGACGCGGTGAGGCTTTCAGGGCAGGTGCGTTGACCTGCTCCGCTGCCGGGCTTGGCATGTTTTGCACGTTTTGCGCGCGGGCGAGCGTCGCAAATCCGAGGCTGGCACAAAAAACCAGCATGGAGACGGCTTGAGCAACGGGGCTGACAATAAAGCGCGAGGGGGATGCGAGTCGCATCGAGAATGTGTGGGTTAAACCCGTTGATAGAAAACCGGCCTGATTATCCATGACGCTTCATTTAAGAACGACCTGCCTGCGGGCAACTTATCCAGTGTGCAGACGATGACGAACGACGCCGTCTTCTGGGCCGATCCCCAGCGCCGCCAAGCCTTCAATGCCTGGCTGGCCAGCGTCGCGCTCGCGCACGGCCTGCGCATCGACTCGCTGCGCACGGCCTCGGCCGATGCGAGCTTTCGCCGCTATTTGCGCATTGATGGCAGGGCGGCCAGCTTCATCGTGATGGACGCGCCGCCTGCGCTCGAAGACTGCCAGCCCTTCGTCAGGATTGCGGCGCTGATGGCCGACGCTGGCGTGGCCGCGCCGAGGGTGCTGGCGTGGGATGAGGCGGCGGGCTTCATGCTGCTGAGCGACCTGGGCGCGCAGACGCTGATGGAGCTGATCGCGCCGCCGGCCGACGTGCAGGCCATCACCCAGCCGACTGCACTGCATCACGCGCTGTATTTGCAGGCGGTCGATGCGCTGATTGCCTGGCAGCTGTCGTCGAAGCCCGACGTGCTGCCGCCTTATGACGATGCGCTGCTGTCGCGCGAGCTGAAGTTGTTTCCCGATTGGTATGTGAAGCAGCATCGCGGGCTCGCGCTCGATGGCGGGCTGCAAGACAAGCTCGACGCGTTGTTCACCCAGATCAAGGCCAGCAACCTCAATTCACTCGGCGGCGCGCG
>JANOOO010000276.1:0-2887 GCA_031421375.1 Polaromonas sp. | reverse complement strand
CGCGACGTGGCCCCGCAGGTGCCGATGCAGCGCGCCGGCACGGCTCAGGAGGTGGCGCAGTCCATCGTCTGGCTGCTCGGTGACGAGTCGGCCTACACCACCGGGGCTTTGCTGGATATTGCCGGCGGCCGCTGAAATGCCCCCACGGTGGATATGGCCCCCACGGTCGCGCACTGCGTGTCGCTTCCTGCCCCCCGAGGGGGCCGCTGCGCCTGTGGCCCGGCAAAGCCGGTTCCACGGCCCCTGCTGGAAGGGGAAGTCTCCTTATTACTCCCTCTCCCTCCGGGAGAGGGCTGGGGTGAGGGCTCTGCGCTTGCGCTCCCGACCCCCTGAGGGGGCCACTGCGCCTGCGGCCCGGCGAAGCCGGTTCCGCGGCCCTGGCTGGAATGGGAATGCCCGCTCTTTTTAACGTGTTGGGTTGCATGGTCTGGGTGGTCCGGTTGAGTCTTAGGCGAGCTTTTTCAACCCGGCCCGATAGCGTTTGGCGTTCTCGACGTAATGCGAGGCGCCCAAATGCATGCTTGATATCTGTTCGGCGCTTAGCTGTCGCACCGCCTTGGCCGGGCTACCGAGAATCATCGAGCCTTCAGGGAATTCCTTGCCTTCGGTCACCAGAGCACCGGCGCCGACCAGGCAATTTTTTCCGATGCGCGCGCCGTTCAAAATCACCGCCTGAATGCCGATCAGCGAGCCGTCGCCGATCGTGCAGCCGTGCAGCATGACCTGGTGGCCGATGGTGACGTTCTCACCGATTACCAGCGGCATGCCGGGGTCAGCATGCAACACGCTGCCATCCTGAATGCAGCTGCCGCGCGCTATGGTCAGCGTTTCGGTGTCGCCACGCGCCACCACGCCGAACCAGACGCTGCAATTTTCAGCCAGCGAGACCCGACCGATCACCTGCGCGCTGTCAGCAACCCAGGCTGATTTGTGAATTTGGGGAATGTAATCGTCGAGCTGGTAAATGGCCATGAGGGCTTTCGTAGAGCGAGATGGCGTGGCCATCGGGGAGTTTTCATTGTAAATAGCGCTCGGCAGGCGCGCCCCCGAGGGCAGCGTTCGATCACGGACAATCGTGAGCATGAATTCACCCGCTTTGAGCAGCGAGCTCCGCGCCCTGGCCTTGAACGCACTCTGCGAGCCAGACCCGCAACAAAAAGTGCTTCAGACCCAATACATACGGGCGCAAGCAGCTATTATTTCAATAGCAACTACCCATCGCTTCGAAGCCCGTGCCAAGCTGCCCGGCCAGCCCGCCCGGCCTGAGTTGCGCGCGCATCTCGATGTGCCCAAGCGCTCGCCGTTCACGCTGCAGGGCCTCGCCGCATTGCTGCACGCCGTCACGCACATTGAGTTCAACGCCATCAACCTGGCGCTCGATGCAATCTGGCGCTTCCCCGACATGCCGCGCGCTTATTACCTCGACTGGCTGCAGGTCGCCTTTGAAGAGGCGCATCACTTCAGCCTGCTGCGCGCCCACTTGCAGTCGCTGGGCTGCGACTACGGCGACTTTCCCGCGCACACCGGCTTGTGGGACATGACCGCCAAAACCGAAGGCGATGTGTTGGCGCGCATGGCGCTGGTGCCCCGCACGCTGGAGGCGCGCGGGCTCGACGCGACGCCGCCGATGCAGGCCAAGCTGCGCCGGGTCGGCTCGCCCGCCGCGCTGCGCGCGGTTGAAATTCTGGACGTGATCCTCGCCGACGAGATCGGCCATGTCGCCATCGGCAACCACTGGTATCGCTATTTATGCAGCCAGCGTGGGCTCGACCCGATTGCCACCTATGCCGCGCTTAGCGTGCAATACAGCGCGCCCCGGCTGGTCGGCCCACTCAACCTGGACGCGCGGCGTGCGGCTGGGTTTGACAGCGCCGAACTGGCACTGATGCAGGCAGTTTGACCTGCGCCTTTCACACCACTTGTTCAACCAGGCCAACAGGGAACCGGGCAAGCGGGCACTGGCACCCGCTCAAGGCCGGCACAGCGGCCACTTCCAGCGCTCTAACCGCGCGGGTGATGCGCCGCATGCAGCGCCTTCAAGCGCTCGCGCGCCACATGCGTGTAGATCGTCGTGGTCGAAATATCGGCATGGCCCAGCAGCAATTGCACCGCGCGCAAGTCAGCGCCGTGATTAAGCAGATGCGTCGCAAACGCGTGGCGCAGCGTGTGCGGCGACGGCGGCACATCGATGCCGGCTTGCCGCGCATATTTTTTAACCAGCATCCAGAACATCATGCGGCTCATGCCCGAGCCGCGTGCGGTGACGAACAGGTCATCGGTCTGCTGACCATTCAATATGGCCGGCCTCGATGCCGCCATGTAGGCGACGATGCTGGCCCGCGCCACCTGCCCAAAGGGCACCAGCCGCTCCTTGCCGCCCTTGCCGGTCACGCGCACCACGCCGTCATTGAGGCTAAGCGCAAAGGTCTTCATGCCGACCAGCTCGCTGACGCGCAAGCCGCTGGCATACATCAGCTCCAGCATGGCCCGGTCGCGCTGGCCGAGCGCGCTGTCGGCGTCGGGCGCGAGCAGCAAAGCATCGACTTGCGCCTCGCTCATCACCTTGGGAACACGCAGCGCCTGCCTGGCCGACTGCAGCTTGAGCGTCGGGTCGGCGACGATCAAACGCTCGCGCAGCGCCCAGCGAAAGTAGCGCTTGAAAACCGTCAAGCGGCGATTGGCCGACGTGGCCTTGGTGACGGCGTGCTTCGCGGCGAAGTAGGCGTTCAAATTCGCTTCACGCGTGTCGTCTAGCTTCAACCCGGCTTGCTGTTCCAGCCCCAGCCAGTCGGCGTACAAAGACAAGTCACGCCGATACGCCGCCAGCGTGTTTTTCGACAAGCCATCTTCCAGCCACAGCGCGTCTATGAAACTGTCAATGCTCGAT
>JANOOO010000275.1:0-3470 GCA_031421375.1 Polaromonas sp. | reverse complement strand
AAAGAAATTCTGCTCCGCCGCGCCCCGCCTCAAGCCGCCAGCCGCTCGGCCAGCTTCACCTTGTTGTCTATCAGCGCCTGCGGCATGTGAAACGCCAGCTGGCTGAACAGCTCTTCATGCAGCTTCAGCTCGGCCAGCCACGCGGCCTTGTCCATGCTGGTCACGGCCCGGAACTGCTCGGCGCTGAAGTCGAGGCCGGTCCAGTTCAGGTCTTCATAAGCCGGAATCACACCGGTCGCGTGCTCGGTGCCCTGCGCCTGGCCTTCGATGCGGTCGATCATCCACTTCAGCACGCGCATGTTCTCGCCATAACCGGGCCAGACGAATTTGCCCTTCATCTCCCCTTCCACGCCCTTGCGGAACCAGTTGGTGGTGTAGATCTTCGGCAGCGTGGCACCCGATGCGGCCAGCTTGTCGCCGAGGTCGAGCCAGTGCTGGAAGTAGTCGCTCATGTTGTAGCCGGCAAAGGGCAGCATCGCAAACGGATCGCGCCGCACCACGCCGGCCGCGCTGGTGGCGGCGGCTGTCGTCTCTGAGCCCATCGTCGCCGCCATGTACACGCCTTCGACCCAGTTGCGCGCCTCGGTCACCAGCGGCACGGTGGTCGAACGCCGGCCGCCGAAGATGAAGGCGTCGATGGCCACGCCCTTCGGGTCGTCCCAGGCCTCGTCGAGTGCCGGGTTGTTGGTGGCGGCGACGGTGAAGCGCGAGTTCGCATGCGCTGCCGGTTTGAGCTTGCCGTCTTTGCCCCCGGCTTTGGCAATTTCGGGCGTCCAGTCCTTGCCCTGCCAGTCGATCAAATGCGCGGGCAGCGCCTGGCCGGGCGCGTCATGCTCCATGCCTTCCCACCACACGTCGCCGTCGTCGGTCAGCGCGACGTTGGTGAAGATGGTGTCGCGGCGAAGGCTGCGCATGCAGTTCGGATTGGTCAGCATGTTGGTGCCGGGTGCCACGCCGAAGTAGCCCGCCTCGGGGTTGATGGCGCGCAGCTTGCCGTCGGCCGAGGGCTTGATCCATGCAATGTCGTCGCCAACGGTCGTGACCTTCCAGCCGTCGAAGCCGGCGGGGGGCACCAACATCGAAAAATTGGTCTTGCCGCAGGCCGAGGGAAAGGCTGCGGCGACGTGGTATTTTTTGCCCTCGGGATTGGTCACGCCCAGGATCAGCATGTGCTCGGCGAGCCAGCCGAGGCTGCCGGAGGGCCCCTGCGAGTCCGCGCGGCCCATGGTCGATGCGATGCGCAGCGCAAAACATTTTTTACCGAGCAGCGCATTGCCGCCGTAGCCCGAGCCGTAAGACCAGATCTCGCGCGTCTCGGGGTAATGCACGATGTATTTGGTTTTGTTGCACGGCCACTTCACGTCTTGTTCACCCTCGGCCAAAGGCGCGCCGACGGTGTGAACGCAAGGCACGAATTCGCCATCGGTGCCGAGCACGTCGAACACGGCCTTGCCCATGCGCGTCATGATTTTCATGTTCACGGCGACGTAGGGGCTGTCAGACAACTCAACGCCGATGTGCGCAATCGGCGAGCCCAGCGGGCCCATCGAAAACGGCACCACGTACATCGTGCGGCCCCGCATAGCACCGTCAAACAGCGGCTGCAGTGCGCTTCGCATCTCCAGCGGGTCGGTCCAGTTGTTGGTCGGGCCGGCGTCCTCTTTTTTGGCCGAGCAAATGTAGGTGCGGTCTTCAACGCGGGCCACGTCGTCGGGGTCGCTGTGCGCGAGAAAACTGTTCGGGCGTTTGGCTTCATTGAGCTTGATGAAGGTGCCTGCATCGACCAGCTGCTGGCACAGCCGCTGGTATTCGGCGTCGCTGCCGTCGCACCAATAGACCGAATCGGGTTTGCACAGCGCGGCCATGTCGGCGACCCAGGCGATCAGCCTTTCGTGCCTGACATAAGCGGGGGCGTTGACCTTGAGTTCTTGAATCTCGGCGTGGTCCATGTGGGGAAACTCCTGAGTTGAAAATTCTGGAAAACAGCAGCCTGAAAATTGGCGGCTGCAGAGCTTGTGTGGACGGGGGCGGTCGGGGTCAAGCCGCATGTCGCTGCATGTTTCGCTTGTAAATCCGTTGTGACCGTCCGCGCGACAGACAAAAACCCTAACGCCTATCGGCAGAGCCCGTTTTTGTCCAATCTGCCCGCGCACTTGCCTCATCGAGAGACGGGTTACAAACCGGTTGCGAACCTTTGATTGTGCCGCGTCAGCCGCACGCCGAAGCGCCGAAAAACCCTCTGCCTGAAATCATGCGTGGCGCGCCTGACCGGCCAGCCGCATTGCTCGGGGCTGATGGATGTGCGGTAAAACCGCGGCATGAAACTCGTCGCACCACCTCGCTTCGCCCGGCCTTCGTCGGCCCATTTGAACCCGCTGCGCCGCACTTTTAATGGGGCGCTGGTGCTGGGTTTGCTGGGTCTAAGCCTGGCGAGTCCGGTCAGCGCGCAAAGCCCGCCCGCCACCGCCCGCATCGCAGCCGCCGCCAATTTGCAGCCCGCGCTGACCGAGCTGCTTGCGCTGTTCCATGGCGCGACCCACAGCCGCGAGCCGGGCTTGCTGGTCGTGAATTACGGCTCGTCGGCCAATTTGATGCGGCAAATTCAGCAGGGGCTGCCAGCCGATCTGTTTTTGTCGGCTGACGAAGATTTCGCGCTGCGCCTGGCCGACACCGGCTGGAGCGCCGACCGGGGCGCGGTTTATGCCACGGGCCGGCTGGCGTTGCTGGTACCCAAGGAGTCGAAGCTGGTGCCAGACGCACAGCTTGCCGGGCTTAAAGAGGGCGTCGGCAGTGTGACGCGATTCGCCATCGCCAACCCCGAGCTGGCCCCCTATGGCCGCGCCGCCGTGCAGGCGCTGCAAAAAACCGGGCTATGGCCGCAGTTGCAGGCCAAACTCGCCATCGGCGAAAACATCGCGCAAACCACGCAATACGTCAGCAGCGGCGCAGCCGAAGCCGGGCTGACCGCGCTGCCCCTCGCCCTCACCCCCGAGGTCGCCGCCCGCACGCGGCATGCGGTGGTCGATGCCGCGCTGCACGCCCCGCTACGCCAGCGCATGCTGCTGCACAAAAACGCAGCGCCGGTGGCGCGGGCGTTTTATGAGTTTTTGCTGTCGCCTGCGGTCAGGGCGGTTTGGCAAAGGCATGGTTATGTTTGAGGCGCATCGGGCCGCGCGCTGAGGCGCAAAAGGGGTCGCGGTTTGCTCCTGATGTTTCGGATGTTTCGCCTATTGCGAATATTGCGAATAGCGTTAAGATTTCTTCCGTTGAAGTTGCGCAGTTGTTTTCCACAGCTTGTGCCAGTCTTATCCACAATGCCGGTCGGTCGTTAACGGCCTTGCCAGCACTTTTTGAGGAGATTCCGTGAAATACGCAGAAGCGCTGCCCCCCGCCGAAGCCCAGGAAGCTGAAATGGCCAAAGTTGCGTTGAGCTGCCTGATGAAGGCGCTTGACCATTCGCGCGCGCCGAC
>JANOOO010000274.1:0-1742 GCA_031421375.1 Polaromonas sp. | reverse complement strand
CTAGTAAAACGCCTGCAACCCCGTCTGCGCCCGACCCAGAATCAGCGCATGCACATCGTGCGTGCCCTCGTAGGTGTTGACGGTTTCTAAATTGATCATGTGACGAATGACGTGGTATTCATCATGAATGCCATTGCCACCGTGCATGTCGCGCGCCATGCGGGCGATGTCGAGCGATTTGCCGCAGCTGTTGCGCTTGATGAGCGAGATCATCTCGGGCACATCGCGGCCTTCGTCCATCAGTCGGCCCACACGCAGGCAGCCTTGCAGGCCGAGCGCGATCTCGGTCTGCATGTCGGCGAGCTTCTTTTGAATCAACTGGTTTTGCGCCAACGGCCGACCGAACTGCACGCGATCCATCGTGTACTGGCGAGCCCGAAACCAGCAGTCTTCGGCCGCGCCAAGCGCGCCCCAGGCGATGCCGTAGCGCGCTTTGTTCAGGCAGCCGAACGGGCCTTTGAGGCCGCTGACGTTGGGCAATAAATTGGCTTCGGGAACGAACACGTCGTCCATCACGATCTCGCCGGTGATCGACGCGCGCAAACTCATTTTTCCTTCGATCTTCGGCGCGCTCAATCCCTTCATGCCTTTTTCGAGGATGAAGCCGTGGATGCTTTCCTGGCCACCGGTCTTGCCGTCGGGGTCGGTGAGCTTGGCCCAGACCACAAACACGTCGGCGATCGGGCTGTTGGTGATCCACATCTTGGCGCCGTTCATGATGAAGCCTGGGGCGCCGTCACGGCTCGCCGGCCTGGCGCGCGTCAGCATGCTGGCGGGGTCTGAGCCGTGGTTCGGCTCGGTTAAACCGAAGCAGCCGACCCATTCTCCAGTGGCGAGCTTGGGCAAAAACTTTTCGCGCTGCGCGTCGCTGCCATAGGCGTTGATCGGGTGCATAACGAGTGAGCTTTGCACGCTCATGGCGCTGCGGTAGCCGCTGTCAACCCGCTCGACTTCACGCGCCACCAGGCCGTAGCTGACGTAGCTCAAGCCCGCGCAGCCGTAGCCTTCAATGGTCGAGCCGAGAAAGCCCATCTCGCCGAATTCGTTCATGATTTCGCGGTCGAAGGTTTCATGGCGCGCGGCCATCAATACGCGGGTTTGCAGCTTGGCCTGACAGAACTCATGCGCGGCTTCGACGATGGCGCGTTCGTCGTCTGTGAGCTGGTCGGCGAGCAGGAAGGGGTCTCGCCAGTCGAAACGGGCTTTGACATTGGTTTTCATGGTGGGCGCTTTCAGTCAAAAAAGGGGGTTCGCGGGATGGCTGTTTAATTATCCAGACAATCACCGTCAATCGCTGGGCAAGCACGAGGTTTTGCATCTGTCGCTACCATGAACTTTTAAAGCCCGTATTGAAAGGTAGTCATGTCCTCGTCCCCCCAAACCATTGTTCTCGGCGGCGGCTGCTTCTGGTGTACCGAGGCGGTCTTCGTCAAGGTGCGCGGCCTCAAGGACGTGGAGTCCGGGTACAGCAACGGCCAGGCGAGCCGACCCAGCTATGAAGATGTTTGCACCGGCCGCACCGGCAGCAATGAAGTCGTCAAGTTGACCTACGACGAGCTTGAGATCAGCCTGCGCGAAATCCTCGAGATATTTTTTGTCATTCATGACCCGACCACGCTAAACCGCCAGGGCAACGACAGCGGCACGCAATACCGCAGCGGCATCTACACCACCACGCCCGGGCAAAAGCAGATTGCCGACGACATGATTCGCGAGATGAGCCAGGACAAATTGTTTGGCAA
>JANOOO010000273.1:0-8234 GCA_031421375.1 Polaromonas sp. | reverse complement strand
CTATCTGCGCGGCGAGAAGCGCGGCAAAGTCGTCGGCATTACCTTCGACGACGGCTACGTGAACAACCTGACAAATGCGCTGCCGGTTTTGGGTCGGCACGGTTTTTCATCGACCTGTTATGCCGTTGGCGGGTTGCTCGGCCAGACCAACAGCTGGGATGAAAAATCCGGCATTGCCCAGGTGCCGCTGATGGACGCCAGCGAGTTGCGGCGCTGGATACACGGCGGCCAGGAGGTCGGCGCGCATACCTTCAATCACATCAATCTGCTGGCCGAAACCGATGAAGCCAGCCGCAACGACATGGCGCAATGCCGGGTCGTGCTGGAGGCCGCAACGGGGGTCAGGCAGGCGCATTTTTGCTACCCCTACGGCCGCTACGCGCGTGCCCATACCGTGATGGCGCGCGAGGCCGGTTTTCAGACTGCGACCACGACGCGCCGAGGTCGCTGCGGTCTGGAGTCTGACTTGTTCCAGCTGCCGCGCATCACCGTTGCGCGCTCGACCACGCTGCTCGCGTTGTGGCTCAAGATCGCGACGCCGTATGAGGATGTGCGCGGCAAACGCGCGATCCAGCGCCAGGCGCTGATCGAATCACAACGCGCGCAGGGGCCAGGGTGCGCATCGCCGTCCTGAACCGGCATTTTTCCGTCACGGGGGGCGGTGCCGAGCGCTATTCGATTGCGCTGGTCGAGGCGCTGGCCGCACGTCACGAGATTCATGTCTTCGCGCAGACCATCGATCACGACTGGCCCGGCGTGCGCTACCACCGCGTGTCGGCCCCGCTCTCCAGGTCGCGCTGGCTCAATCAGCTGTGGTTTGCCAGCGCGACCTGGTGGGCGACGCGGCGCGGCTTCGATGTCGTGCATTCGCACGAAAACAGCTGGCACGGCGATGTGCAAACCGTGCATGTACTGCCGGTCAGGCACAACCTGTTTCAGGGTCGCAGCGGGTTCAGGCGGGCGCTGCGCTGGGTCAAGGTGGCTTTGAGTCCGCGCCTGTTGAGCTATCTGGCGCTCGAACATTGGCGCTACGCCTGCCGGCCGGGGCGATGTACCGTGGTCACTTCCGCAACTTTGCGCCGGGTCATGGCGGCCAGCTACCCGGCGAGCGCCGCTTCGACATCGGTGATCACGCCCGGAATCACGCTGCCGACGCTGGCTTCGACCGAGTGCAAACAGCTGGCGCGCGCCCGGCTCGGCTTGCCGGCGAGCGGCAACTGCGCTTTGTTCGCGGGCAATGACTATCGGAAAAAGGGCCTGGCTGCTTTGCTCAATGCGCTGGCGACATTGCCGGTCGGCATCTTCGTCGCCGTCGTCGGCAATGAAGCGCAGCGCCCCGCATTCGAGTCTCAGGCGGCGGCTTTGGGGCTGAGCCAGCGGGTGTTCTTTCTGGGCTCGCTCAAAGACATGACGCTGGCCTACCAGGCCGCTGATTGCCTGGTGCATCCAACGCTCGAGGACACTTTTGCGATGGTCGTGCTTGAGGCGCTGTCGCATGGACTGCCGGTGCTCGTCAGCAGTGCCCGCTACTGCGGCATCGCTGCGCTGTTGGCACATGAGGCGAATGCACTGATCGTCGAGGACCCGCGCGATAGCCAGGCGCTGGCGCGCTCGCTCGGTCGGCTGATCGACGAGCCGGCGCTGCGCGAGCGGCTGTCGCTCGGAGCCCGCGCGTTTGCCATGCCATACCAGTGGGCAGATTTGGCGCGGGCGCAAGAGGCGGTGTACCTGGAAAGCGCCGCGCGCCGTGCGTGAATCGGCTGACGGCAGAAAACTTAAGCATAAATCAGCTGCATCCCATACAGGTAGGGCGCGAGCAGCTATTTTATTTATAGCGAGAACACTGCCTTCACGCGACCAGCTTGAAGTGCTTGCGGCTGAAGTCCAGCCCCGTCAGCGTTTCAAGCTGCTGCATGCGGTGGTATTTGTTTTCTTTGGGCGTTGGCCTGTAGGCCGGATCGATTTTCAACTGCAGCTCGGCACCGGTGGCCAGCCAGTCGCGCGCGACTTCGGGGTGCGTGCCTTCAAAGCGTTTGAGCGCGCGCGCATCGAACTGGCTGTAACGCACCTGCATCGCCGGTGTGGCCCAGTACTTGCTGACCTGATCGAGCTTTTTTTGCATGTCTTCGTTGCGCCGGATCCAGCCGTAGTGATAGACATGCGCGTTGGCCAGCGCGGCTTGCGGGTTGCGACCGCGTTTGTGGTCGGTGGTGACCAGCCAGTACTGGCCGTCGGGCGCGTAGCTGCGAATGGTGTTGCGGATCAGCCGGCATTCGCGCCGATACCAGCCCGGGCTGATTGATACCCAGTCGGGTGAGCCGTAAAAATGGTGGTAGTCGAACACCAGCGCTTCGACTGCGGGATTGCCGTGATGGCGCTCGACGCTGGCGCGAATCGCCGGCAGATCGGCTTCATGCACGACTTCATCGCCCTCCAGGTAGAAGGCCCAGTCGCCGACGCATGAATATTGGGCAATCATTTTTTGCTGCGCATAAACGAAGCCGCGGTCGGCCATGCGCTCGTTCCACTGCGTCTGGACGATCCTGATTTTCGGATCGGCGATCGCGCGCACCCGGGCCAGCGTGTCGTCCGAGCCGCTGCCGACGGCGACGACGAATTCATCGACCAGCGGCAACAGCGAGCGAATCGACGCTTCGAACGGAAAGCCAAGCTCGACGCCATTGCGGATAAAGGTGAAGGCACTGATCGAAACACTCATAGGCTCGGCTCTTTCAGGTTTTCTGGAAGCCCAGCCGGTACAGATGCGCGTAGCTGCCGCCTCTGGCAAGCAGCTCGGCATGCGTGCCGGTCTCGACAATCTGGCCGGCGTCCATCACGACGATTCGGTTTGCATGGGCAATCGTCGAAAGCCGGTGCGCAATGATCAGCGAAGTGCGGCCGCGCGTCAGCACGGCGATAGCTTGCTGCACCGCCTGCTCGGACTCGGCGTCGAGTGCCGAGGTTGCCTCGTCCAGAATCAGGATGGGCGCGTCCTTGTATAAGGCCCGCGCAATCGCCAGCCGCTGGCGCTGGCCGCCCGAGAGCTGGGTCGCGTTGTGGCCGAGCAGCGTGTCGAGTCCGTCCGGTTGGGCCGCGAGAAAGCTTGAGAGATGCGCCGCCTGCAGACAGTCCTTGAGACGGGTGCGATCAATGGGCCGGCCGAGCGTGACGTTTTCAGCAATGCTGGCGTTGAGCATCACGACATGCTGGCTGACGAGCGCCAGTTGGTCGCGCAGGTTGACCAGGTCCCAGTCCCGAATCGTGTGACCGTCGAGGTAGATCTCGCCGGCGCTGTAGGCAACGAAGCGCGGCAGCAGGTTGACCAGCGTGGTTTTGCCCGAGCCTGAGGCCCCCACCAGCGCCACGGTTTCGCCCGCCTCGATGCGCAGGCTCAAGCTGTTGACAGCCGGCAGCGAGTCGGTTTTGTAGCTGACGCTGACGCTGGAAAATTCGATGTCGCCGCTGGCGCGCGGCTTGCTAAAGCTGCCACCCGATTCGTTGGGTGTCAGGTCGAGCAGGTCGAAGCCGCGCTCCAGGGCGGCGAGCCCGCGCGTGATCGGCGTAGCGGCGTCGGACAAACCCTTGATGGGCGCAATCAGCAGCAGCATCGCCGTGACAAACGCCACAAAACCGCCGACCGTCGTTGTGTTGTCGGCACTCTGCAGCATCGCCACCGAGACCACAGCCGAGAGCGCGACGGCCGCGAGAATTTGCGTGATCGCGCTCATTCCGGCATAGGCAGCGGTCGATTTCATCGACAGGCGGCGCAGCGAATCGCTCAGCGAGCCGAAGCGCGTCGCTTGGCTGGCTTGTCCGCCGTGCAGGCGTATGTCGCGGTGTGCCAGCACGTTCTCCTCAACAACGTAAGCCAGCGCGTCGGTGGCGGTCTGGCTCTCTTTGGTCAGCCGGTAGAGCCGGCGCGACAGTGTCTGCACCACCAGCGCCACGGCTGGAAACAACAGCCCGACGATCAGCGTCAGTTTCCAGTTCAGGTAGAGCAGGTAGGCAATCAGAGCCAGCAAGGTCAGCGCGTCGCGCACCAGCTTCAGGGCTGCGTTGATCAACTGCGAAGAACCGTTAAAGACCTCATAGACCACGGTATTGGCCAGCGCGCTGGAGGTCTGCTCCGAGAACAGGCCCAATTGCGCGCCCAGCAGCTTGTCGAACATGGCTCTGCGCAACTTGAGCAAGCCATCGTTGGTGACCTTGGCCAGCGCGAACTGGGCCAGAAAGCCGGCCAGTCCGCGCACCGTGAACAGCAGCATCAGGGCCAGCGGAACCAGCCACAAATTAAAGGAGCTGTCCTGAAAGCCGCGGTCGAGCAGTGGCTTGAGCAATGCCGGAACGAAGGGCTCGGTCGCCGCCGCGACGACGGTGGCGCAGATGGCGCAGGCCCAGCCGGTTTTCGAACCGGAGAAATACGGCCAGACACGCGCCAGCCTAGCTCTCAGACCCGGTCTGACGGTCGAAATCGCCGCATGGCCCTGGCTTGTTGAAGTCATGCTGATTCGCCCGTTTGCGCAGCGCCGGGCATTGGGGGATTGACGTCTCTTGCTCCCAAAGCCAGCAACAGGCCTAGCGAGACGCAGAAAAAATCGCCAATCAGCGCGTCGTACAAACTCGAATTAAAAAGACATGCCACGGCAAAGGCCGCCAGCGTGGACTGGACGGCACGGGCGACCGGAACGGGCATGCGCCAGGAGTCGCGCCAGATCGACAGCATCAGGGCCAAAAACAGCAGCACGCCGGAACCGCCCAGCTGCACTGCCCACAAAAGATATTCCTGATGCGGATTGAAATGGCCGCCGACGTTCTGGTAAGCCGGATTGCTTTCGCGTTTCAACACGTTGTATTCGGTGCGCCAGCTCCCCACCCCCGACCCGGCGACGGGATGGCGCTTGATCATTTCGACCGACGCGAGCCACAGTTCGAGCCGTGTGCCCGACGACGATTCGGGTTGGCCCTGGCTGGAATACGACTGGACCTCGGCTTTCATCGAGCTCAGCCGGGCGCTCACTTTGGCAGAACTGAAAAACAGGACCGTGACCAGCGCAAAGGGCAGCAGCAACACCAGAGCGCGATATCTTCCGGGCAATTGCCACATGATGGCCAGCGACAGCAGCACGATGGCGACCACATGACCACTGCGGCCACTGAGTACAAACAGCACATTGGCCATCGCCGCCGCCGCCACAAAGATCGCTAGTCCCTGACCCAATCGTCCGCGTATCAGTGTTCGCAGGTGCCAGCAAATGCCGGCGAATGCCGCCGTGATGATGCCCTGATCGAGGTAACTGGAAAACACCGCGTACTCGGTGCTCGCCATATTGGAGGTGGCCCACGGAACAGGCAAGCCGGCCAACAGCAGCCACGAGCTGGCAAGCAGGAAAGTCTGCGTTGCGGCAAATGCCGAAAGCGCGACGATGGCTTCACGGCGGCTGCGGATCAGCAAAATCATCAGCGCGATAAGCAGCAGTTTTCCGTATTTGCCGACGGAGCCGAACGCGTCATCGGCTGGCGCTGTGGTCCAGAGCAGGCTCAGCGCAAAAGTAAAAAGCACGGCCAGTATGACTGCGGGGGAGATCAACCCGGGGAAAGGTTGCCGCTTGACCGCCCCCGAATCGCGCCCGAAAAACAAGATGACCAGCAGGGCGCAAACAATGAGCAGCAGCTTGGAAATACTGATCAGCGCCATCGACAGTCCCACCGAGCCTGCGGCCAGGCAAACCACGACCAGCCGCAGATTGATCGCCTTGCTTTGCAAACCTGAATTCATGGAGGAAAGGGCGCACGGGCCGACATCGATGGGTGGACCGGTTGCGGGATAAGCGGGCACAACGCCGATAGACCGGACAAGCGGCGAATCCTCATGGGATGGCCACGATTTGCACGACGAGACTGGCAATGTCTTCCGGGTCGATGGCATTGACGTCATCCGATTCCGACTTCAACGCCGACGCCAGCCGGTCGGCTGTGACGAAGTCGTAATTTTGAGCCCGGATGTCTTCAGGGTCGCTCGTCACGCGGTCGAACCAGGGGTCTTGGCTAAACAGGTCCGCAAGGTGTTCGTCGGTATACAGGTCCATCGTCAGACCGTGCTCGGCGAGCAAGCTGCGCGGTGCCAGATCCATCAACGCATCGCCAATTTGCGCAACACCCTTGTAAAACCACAATCCGCGTTTCCAGGCAGGCGAAATTTTCGACTCGCCATATTTTTCCTGGCCTGAGAGCCGGAGGTGAATCGCGCGACGCAACTGGCGCCAGCCCAGTTTTCGGTAGCCGGTGTGTGCCAGATAGGCGTGGTCGTTGGCGCTGACCGGCCGGCTCAGTGGTTGCGTGACCGACAGCTTCGCCTGCGTTCGAAGACGCGGGGCAATAGAAACAGCGCTGCGAAAAATCATGGCCTCGAATTGTCGCTTACCTTTTTATCCGGGCGATCCCGGTCCGGCGGCATTCATGGGGCGCGTTTTCTGCTGATGTGTGCTGTCGTTGCCAAGTTAAAGCTGTACTGGCGATTCAAAAAAGGGCTCTGCTAGACTCCGCGCCATTGCAGCCCGTCCGTCGCCATCGGGGGTCTCACGGACGTGGGCAACACTCGATAGAGGAATATTTCATTGCCGAAACTCAGCGTGATCATCATTACAAAAAATGAGGCGCACAACATCGGCGATTGTCTGGCGTCCGTCTCGTTTGCCGATGAATCAATCGTCGTCGATTCAGGCAGCGCGGACGCCACAGCGCGCATTGCCCTGGAAGGAGGCGCAATGGTCGAAGTACGGCCCGACTGGCAGGGATTTGGCGTGCAAAAAAACCGCGCGCTGGCGCTGGCGACCGGCGACTGGGTGCTCTCCATCGATGCCGACGAGCGCGTGACGCCCGAACTGCTCGCCGAAATCGAAGCCACGCTCGCGTTGCCGCACTTTGACGCGTATTCATTTCCGCGTCGTTCAAGTTACTGCGGCCAGATCATCCGTCACTCGGGCTGGAATCCTGATCGCGTGACGCGGCTTTTCAAGCGCGGCTCGGCCACATTCTCAAACGATCTTGTCCACGAAAAACTGATGACATTCGGCCCGATCGGAGAGCTTCAATGCGCCCTCGATCATGAAAGCTACCGCAACCTCGAAGACGTGCTGCACAAGGCGAACCAATACTCGAGCGCGGGTGCGGCCAGTTTGCATGGGCGTGGCCACCAAGCCTCGCTAGGCACCGCGGTAGGCCATGGTTTATGGGCGTTCGTTCGCACCTATTTTTTTCGCCTTGGCTTTCTCGATGGCAGGCTGGGTTTCGTGCTGGCTACGTCGATTGCCCATGAGACCTACTTCCGGTATCTGAAGCTGTGGTTGCTCAATCGCGACGAAAAGGGACCCTGACCCCACGTCAGGCTATGCACTGCCGTTGCATGTGGAACTTTGCGCGCCGAAACTGAGTCGATTCTGTCCGTGAGGTTTTTCGGGGAAATCGAGGGGCCATGCGAAGTGCAACGGAGTAGGCCCCGCTTGCCGATCACTTCGGGTGATGGGTCTATCGACAAACTGTTGCACCTGCTTGCCTGGTGGTGATGTTTATTCAGGGTACAAACAATCTATTACGGTCAGTCGCTGCACTTGCTCCTTGAGGGCATGCCTGCTTTCAATACCGATTGGCAACATCAAAAAACGGGTTCTTGGCGGCCTGTCGCTTGCGTCTCCGTTTAACCTATAAAAATTCCAGCACTTCAATTCTTATGCGCATCAACCCAAGTTTTAATCGCCGTAAGGTAATCTCGTTGCTCGCTGCTGGTGCTTCGCCAGCATTTGCGCAGTTCAGGGTCGAAGTCACCGGTGTCGGCATGACTCAAATCCCGGTTGGCGTCATCGCCTTTCGCGGCGAGGCCCAGGCACCGCAAAAAATCAGTCAAATTGTCAGAGCCGATCTGGAGCGAAGCGGTCTGTTTCGGAGCATTGACACAGCCGGACAAGTTGCCGACGAGACGACCCGGCTTGAACTGCCGACGTTTCGGCAGCGAGGTGTAGATGCTGTCGTCGCCGGCAGTATTTCGGCTCTCGCCGATGGTAGGTTCGATGTGCGTCTGCGATTGTGGGACACCGTGGGCGGCAAGGATCTGGGTGGTCAGAGCTACAGCCCGCCGGCGGGTGATTTGCGGCTCACCGCGCACCGGATATCTGACTTTATTTACGAGAAATTGACCGGCGAAAAAGGCGTTTTTTCGACCCGCATTGCTTATGTGACCA
>JANOOO010000272.1:0-1568 GCA_031421375.1 Polaromonas sp. | reverse complement strand
CATCGGCCCGACGCTGGTGACGCGCGATGCCGAGGACATCAAGCGCTTTCATGCCGAGCACCAGGACATCATCCTCAAGCCGCTCGATGGCATGGGCGGCATGGGCATCTTCCGGGTTGGGCCGGATGGCCTGAACCTGGGCTCGATCACCGAGACGCTGAACCGCCACGGTGCGCAAAGCCTGATGGTGCAGAAGTTTTTGCCCGAGATCATCAAGGGCGACAAGCGCGTGCTGGTGATAGCCGGCAAGCCGGTGCCTTTCAGCCTGGCGCGCATTCCGCAGGGCAGCGAGGTGCGCGGCAACCTGGCCGCCGGTGGTGTGGGGGTGGCGCAGCCTTTGTCAAAGCGCGATTTTGAAATTGCCGAGGCGCTGGGCCCGGTGCTGGCCGCTCGCGGCTTGCTGCTGGCCGGTATCGACGTGATCGGCGACAGCGTGACCGAGATCAACGTGACCAGCCCAACCTGCTTTCAGGAAATTTTCGACCAGACCGGCTGCGATGTGGCGGCGCTGTTTGTCGATGCGCTGGAGCAGTCGCTGGCAGCTTGAACTGGCGAGTCGCGCGACAGATGATCAGGCGCTGCTGAGCACGCCCGCTTCAAACACCTTGAGTTCGCCCGGCGCAAACGCCGTCCAGTTTTCGTTGGTGGTCAGCGGCGCGGTCACCACCACCGCCACGCGGTCGGACGGGCTGGTGTGGTCGGCAAAGTCGATGCTGATGTCTTCGTCGCTCAAGGTGGCATGGGCAAACGGGTGCTGGCGCTGAACGTAGTAGAGCCCGGTCGAGGCATGCGCCCACAAGGCCTGGCCATTCGACAGCATGAAATTAAATACCCCGTGCGGCGCAATCTGTGCGGCGAGTTCGCGCAAGGTCAGCGTCAACTCAGCCAGGCTGGGCACCCCCGCGTGCGACTTGGCCAGCTCCTGCATGATCCAGCAAAACGCGCGCTCGCTGTCGGTGCTGCCGACTGGTCTGAAGCTGCCGTGCAGGCGCGGCGAGAAGTCCTTCAAGTCGCCGTTGTGCGCGAAAACCCAGTAGCGGCCCCACAGCTCGCGCACAAACGGGTGGCAGTTCTCCAGTGCGACGCGGCCCTGCGTGGCCTTGCGGATGTGCGCGATCACGTTGCGGCTTTTGATCGGGTAGCGCCGAATCAGCTCGGCCACCGGCGAGTCGCAGGCTGGCTGATGATCGACGAAATGGCGCAGGCCCTTGTCGCCGCCGCCGGGGTCGGCGGCGTCTTCACCCTCGAAAAACGCGATGCCCCAGCCGTCGGCATGCTGGTCGGTGCGGCCGCCGCGCTGCGCAAAGCCGCGAAAGCTGAAGGTCACGTCAGTCGGCGTGTTGCAGTTCATGCCGAGCAGCTGACACATGGCGTGCGGTCTTTCAGCTATTTAATCGCGGGGTTCGGACCAGAGCTTGCCGCCGGTGGCCCAGTTCTCGCGCTTGACATCGACGATCAGCACATCGACTGATGCGGCCTCGCCGCCCAGCACCTCGACGCTGACGCGGGTGATGGCTGCAACGAGTTTTTTCTTTTGCTCCAGCGTGCGGCCTTCGAGCATTTCGACG
>JANOOO010000271.1:0-2164 GCA_031421375.1 Polaromonas sp. | reverse complement strand
TGGCAACTGACCTTGCGCCTCAAGGCTCCGCACGGCAACAGCAACCCGCATGGTTTCGACTATGAACTGTGGCTGTGGGAGCAGGGCTTGCAGGCGACCGGCTATGTGCGCGCCGGTGCCAAAGACGCGGTGCCGCTGCGCATCTCAACAAGCTGGCGCTACCCGGTAGAGCGCGCACGTCACGCTGCGCGCGATGCGATCTTCGAGCGCGTGCAGAACCGGCAGCTGGCGGGCATCGTCGCCGCGCTGGTGGTCGGCGACCAGAATGCAATCGAACGTGCCGACTGGGACGTGTTTCGCGCCACCGGCGTGGCGCATCTGATGAGCATCTCGGGCCTGCACATCACGATGTTTGCGTGGCTCGCTGCGCTGTTGATCGGTGCGCTGTGGCGGCGCTCAGCCCGCTGGAGCCCGCGCCTGTGCCTGCTGCTGCCAGCCAGCACGGCCGGCGCGCTCGGCGGCTTGATGCTGGCAACCGGCTACGCGCTGTTTTCGGGCTGGGGCGTGCCAGCGCAGCGCACCATCTGCATGCTGGCCGTCGTGGTGCTGCTGCGCCTGGGCGGGCGGCGCTGGCCGTGGCCGCAGACCTGGCTGGCGGTCATGGCGGTGGTGCTGGCCTTCGACCCGTGGGCCTTGTTGCAGGCGGGCTTTTGGTTGTCATTCGTTGCGGTTGGTATCTTGTTTGCGGCGGCTTCGCCCAACCCCCCGCGAGCCGATGCAGACCACACAGCGCACTTCGACAGCCCCGCAGTTGCTATTAATTCAGGAGCTAATTTCACCCGTGCTGATTGGGCTGCAGGCCAAAATGACTTAAATTCTGAGTCCCCGGAGTCATTCTGGAGCCGCACGCTGCGCCAGCTCGGCACCGGCTTGCTGCAAGCCCTGCGCGAGCAGTGGACCGTCACACTGGCCCTCACGCCGCTGTCGCTGCTGCTGTTCAACCAGATGTCCCTCGTCGGCCTGCCTGCCAACGCGCTGGCGATTCCGTGGGTCACGCTGGTGGTCACGCCGCTGGCGATGCTGGGTCTGGTCTGGGCGCCGCTGTGGGATGCGGCCGCTTGGGCGATCAGCTTGCTCGCGCTGTTTTTGCAAATGCTCGCGTCCTGGCCCGGTGCCTCACTCGACGTGCCTGCTGCACCGCTGGTGGTTGCTGTTGCCGGCGTCGCGGGCGGTGTGCTGCTGGCGCTGCGCCTGCCCTGGCATTGGCGCGCGCTGGGCCTGCCGCTGTTGCTGCCGGTGCTGCTCTGGCAAACGCCGCGTGTGCCGGTCGGGCAGTTCGAGCTGCTGGCCGCCGACATCGGCCAGGGCAACGCGGTGCTGGTGCGCACCGCCAGCCATGCGCTGCTCTATGACACCGGCCCGCGTTTTTCGCGCGAAAGCGATGCCGGGCACCGCGTGCTGGTGCCGCTGCTGCGCGCCATCGGCGAGCCGCTGGACACGCTGGTTTTGAGCCACCGCGATCTTGACCACGTCGGCGGCGCTGCAGCCGTGTTGGCGATGCAGCCGCAGGCCGCGCTGCTGGCGTCGATTGAGGACAGCCACGAGCTGCAGGCGAAGCGGCCCGCAACACGCTGCATCGCCGGGCAAAGCTGGCTCTGGGACGGCGTGCAGTTTGACGTGCTGCACCCGCAGGCGGCCGACTACGACGCTGCAACGAAGTCCAACGCCATGAGCTGCGTGCTGCGCATCTCCAGCGGCAAGCGCACCGCCTTGCTGACGGGCGACATCGAAGCGCCGCAGGAAGCCCGGCTGCTGGCCAGTGAAACCCCGGCCCGCCTGAAAGCCGACTATCTGCTGGTGCCGCATCACGGCAGCAAAACTTCGTCGAGCGCAGCGTTTCTCGACGTCGTGCAGCCCACCATCGCCGTAGTTCAGGCGGGCTACCGCAACCGCTACGGCCATCCGGCTGCAAGCGTGGTAGCGCGCTACGACGAACGCGGCATCAAGTTGGTGCGTTCGCCGGTCTGCGGGGCGGCAACCTGGCGCAGTGCCGAGCCGGCAACGCTCGTTTGCCAGCGAGATTTAAAGCGGCGCTACTGGCAGCATCGGGTTTCCCCCTGAGCAGTCGGGCCGGTACATCGAACCCGGCCTACGGGAAAGCGGCGCGTAACTTGCTAAGCTCAACTCATCTTGTTTTGCCGCCGGAGTTGCGCCCCATGAGTCT